>JAZOTY010000043.1:0-11482 GCA_045657845.1 Acutalibacteraceae bacterium
AAGTTCGTCCTGTTCATGCAGGTCCTGCTCAAAATGTCCTCCCTGCTCAACATGGAGCAGCCCCCGGAAGACAAAGATACGCAGGTCCTCCTCTGCAAGCTCTATTTCTATCTCCTGTCCTCCGGCATCTCCGCCCTCAACAAGATGGGCGAGCCGAAGATCAGCGAATGGGTCAAAGCCTCTCCGGACCGCTGCTATCAGTGGAGCGTGGAAGGGTATCCCGAGACGACCGCCTACCTTCGCATCAAGGAAGGAAAGTCCAAGGCCGGCCGCGGTGCCTATCCGAGAGCGAAACCCTTCTTTACGATGAAATTCGACACCCCGAAATCCGCACTTCTCATCCTGCTTGACATCGGTGACATGTTCGACATGACTGCCAACTCACAGCTCATCATGGAGGGCGGCCCGGAATTCGGTGTCCAGATCGGCGACATGATGATGCATGTCGGCGGCTTTGCCAAGTGAGGATAAGATATGGATGCAAAAACATTAGCGTATATCAATCTGAACGCCATCCTCGGCTCCATCCCGCGGCTCTGTGAGATGGTGCCCGAGGCAAAGGCGCTGATCGAAGGAAAAGATGTCAGCATCGGCTTCGACGTGAAAGACGGCCCCGCCGGGACCCTTGTCTTCAAAGACGGGAAATGCTGCTTCGTCGAAGGGGTCGACAAGTGCGACGTCAAGCTGCCCTTCTCCTCGCCGGAGAAGTTCAACGGGCTCATCGACGGCACGACCACGCCCATCCCGTCCAAGGGCTTCACGAAGATCGGCTTCCTTCTGAAGAATTTCACGAAGCTCACCGACATCCTGACCAATTACCTCCAGCCGGAGCCCTCCGCGCTGAAGGATCCGAAGTTCTTTGAGACCAGCACCATCCTCATGTTTCACCTCATCGTGGAAGCGCTGGCACAGATCGGCGACCACGATGACATCGGCAAGTTCTCTGCCAGCTACATCACGGACGGCATCATCAAAGTCGCCATCGGCGGCGGCCCCGCTGCCGGGATCGAGGCAAAGAACCACGTGCTGAAGGCCCTCCATGAGGACCCGGGCGAGAACTACACCAGCTGCATGGAGTTCAAAGATATCCATGTCGCGAGAGACCTGTTCGACGGCAACATCAACGCGGTCGCATCGATCGGCCAGGGGAAAGTCCGCATCCGCGGTATGATCTCCCAGGTCGACAATGTCAACCGCATCCTCGACAGAGTCGCGCTCTATTTGACGTAAAGGAGGAGAGATCATGCATAAAGTCTATGAATTCCCGAAGAGCCGGGAAGCATTCGCCCATGCCTGCGAAGTGATCCCCTCCGGCATTTACGGACATCAGGGCCCTGCGGAAGGGTGTTACATCCCGATCGAGGCGTTCCCGCTCTATTCCCAGAAAGCTCAGGGGAGCTATCTCTGGGACCTCGACGGCAACCGTTTTATCGATTACATGTGCGCGTACGGCCCCAACATCCTCGGGTACAACGACCCCGATGTCGATGAGGCCGCGGCGAAACAGCGGGCCATTTCGGACTGCACCACGCTGCCGAACCCCATCATGATCGACTTTGCGGACCTGCTCGTCGACACTGTCGCATCCGCCGACTGGGCATTCTTCGCCAAGAACGGCAACGACGCCACTTCCGGCGCCGTCATGTGCGCGAGAGCTCACACTCACCGCAAAAAACTCGTCTTCTTCAAGGGCTATTACCACGGTGTATCGCCCTGGACCCAGAAGATCGACTACGCCGGCGTCATCCCGGAAGACGTGGAAAACAACATCTATGTCGACTGGAACGATTATGATCAGCTGGCTCAGGTCTTCGAGGACAACAAGGATGAGATCGCGGCCGTCATCGCTCAGCCCTACATGCACGGAAACTTCGCCGACAACACCTTCCCGGCAAAAGACTTCTGGGCAAAGGTGCGCAAACTCTGCGACAACGCCGGCACCGTCCTCATCGTGGACGACGTCCGCGCCGGGTTCCGGATGGATCTCGCGGGCTCCGACCACTACTTCGGTTTCGAAGCCGACCTCATCTGCTTCTGCAAAGCGCTGGCCAACGGCTACAACGTCTCCGCCATCTGCGGCAAGAAGCACATGATGAACGCCATGAGTTCTCTGGCCTTCACCGGTTCCTACTGGATGAGCGCCGTTCCCTTCGCCGCGGGCATCGCCTGCATCGAGAAGATGAAACGGATCAACTGTCCGGAGATCCTCATCGCCAAGGGCCAGAAGCTGAAGGACGGTCTCCTCGAGACCGCGAAGAAGTATGACTACGACCTGCACGTCACGGGCATCCCGTCACTCTTCTACCTGCGGATCGCCGATGACCCGAGCCTCATGCTCCACCAGGAGTGGGTCGCGGAGTGTGTCAAACGCGGCATCTTCATCACGAACCACCACAACCACTTCATCAACGCGTCTCTCTCCGACGAGGACATCAAGGAGACCATCGAGATCGCCGATGAAGCATTCTCCATCATCAAAGAGCGTCATTCCTGACGCACGAAAAAAGACCTCCGAATCTCTTCGGAGGTCTTTTGTTTTGTCTTTGGCGATCTACTTCACCTGAAGGCTCAGGTCCAGCGTGTTTTCCTGGATGGACTCGTAGTTCTGGTCGGTGGAGAAGTTGATGTAGGCGACCACTTTGTAGTCTCCGGCGGGGATGCCGTCATACTCTTTGTACTCCTCGGCTCCGGTCCACCGGATGATGTAGGGTTCTCCCTTTTTCAGGGTGACGCGGCTCGTGGCCCGGGAATGGAACTCGTCGGAGAGAAGTGCCTTTCCGTTCTCATCCTCCATACTGATGGTGCCGAGGTCGTCGACACACCAGAGGTCGACGCTCTCCTGGTCTCCCGTGTATTCGATGGAGAGTGTGACGTCGAAGGGGGCGTCAGGGGAGAGGCGGGCGGCGTCGAACTCGAGCGCTTTCGTCTGAAGGGTATATTCAAAGTCTTCTCCCGAGACGGAAACCGTATTCATTTCCGTTTCTTCGGTCGCGCATGCTGCGCCGATGACGGCGGAGAAGACAAGGATAAGAGCCAGTAGGATGGAGAGTAGTTTTCTGTTCACGATCTATGTCACCTGTTTCGGTTTTCTTTACAATGTGTATCTATTATACGAAGGTCTCGGAGAGAAAAAAAGTGGAAATTATGAACACTTTGATTATTCCAAAACAGAAGAATAATTGCTGGATTAGCACTCATGTAAAATAAGTGCTAAAACTTAACAATTTATTCACACATTCTGAAACGGAATGGTTATAATAGTAGATGTCAGAAGGAAAAAAGAGTACAGCCACTGACAAAACCCTCCGGTTTTCACTGACCCGAAACCGAGCTCATCCCCACATGGGCCAGAAGTTTTACCGTCTACGACAGACTTGGAGGTAACAGCTATGATGAACAGAAATTGCAACTGGCTTACCACGTATGACCCGTTCGACCCGTTCCAGAAACTGGACAAAGTCTTTTTCGGAGATCCCTTCTTCTCGAATGCCACGACCGCCGTTGCCGCTTTCGGCACGGACGTGACCGACGAAGGGGACTTCTATCAACTGACAGCAGACCTTCCAGGCTTCAAAAAAGATGACATCCAGATCGACGTCGACAACGGGATCCTTACGATCACAGCCGAACGCAACGAAGAGACGGAAGACCAGGACAAGAAGGGAAGATACATCCGCAGAGAGCGCACCTACGGTTCGTACAAGCGGTCCTTCGACCTTTCTGAAGTGGACGACGACAAGATCACTGCAAAGTATGTTGACGGCGTTCTGACTCTGGAACTTCCGAAGAAGCAGATCCAGGAAGTCGAAAGTAAAAAGAGCATTACGATCGATTGATAGATCCTTCCATCCCCTTTCTCAAAACATCACACAAAACGAGAAACAAGGCAGACGATAGCTCGTCTGCCTTGTTTCTGTTTCCCCTATCTGAATTCTCCTATCGAATTCATCGATATTATAAACGGAGATGGTTTTCTGTGTCATTAGGGGAAACGACAAAATTGCATTATACTTTTTGTATGAATCGACTATACACGTACAATTAATGATGTGACTGTCCGATAATTTAAGGATTTTTTAAGATTTTTTTGCGTTACAGAAAACGGATGGCCATGACGATGATCGCGACCAGGAACGCGGCGGTCAGTGCCAGGAGCACGGCGCGCTCGATGATGGCGGTCTTTCTCAGGATCTCCCGGTTGCGTCTGGCTTTCTCCGACAGCTGTTCATCGGACAGGACCGAGGTCTCCGGCAGTTCTTCTTCCGGAAGGGGGCGTTTTTCTTCTGACATGTGCAGGTCTCCTCTCGTGGTCTCCGGGGCACGGAGCCCCTCTATGCGCATTCTACCTGTCTATTTTCTCCTTGTCAAACCCTCTTTATATATTATACAATAATGTGTAAAAGATTTTCCGGAAAGGGGTGCTCCGCATGGCTGCCAACAACACCACTGAGACGGTCATCGTCGAGAGCACGAAAGACCTGATGCGGCAGATGACGATCGACAAGATCTCCGTCACAGACATCTGTGATCACGCCGGCATCTCCCGCCGGAATTTTTACCGCTACTTTGTCGACAAGAACAAAGTCATCGACACCATCTATCGCAGAGACCCGGTCGTCAACGTGGAACTGCCGGAGGACTGGACGGTGTGGGACTATTTCCCGGAGCTCTGCAAAGGGTTCGCCAAAGACCGGAAATTCTATCTGTACGCGTTCCTTTACAAGGGGAAGCACAGTTTCCGAAGCTACTGCATCGAGCAGATCCACCCCATCGTCTCCCGGGACTTCAAGGACGTCCTGGAAGGGGAGCAGCTCTTCCATTTCTACATCTCGCACATCTCCAACATGTGCTTTGACTACTTCGTGCTCTGGCTCTCACAGGAGAAGCCCATCCCGCCCGAAGACTTCGCGCGGTGGGTCGCCAACAAGGTATCGCTCCTGGCGGCCAGACAGGCGGAACTCTCCAAAGAACCGCCGAAGTGTCTCGACGATTGACACCTGCCGGACCCGGCAGTAGAATACCACGAGGAAGGTGGCAGACAAGATGAAACAGTCTCTTGAACAGCTGGCGGAACAGTTCGTTTCCGCACAGAAAACGATCTCCCGCGTCCAGCCGCTGCTGAGCATGTACGCCTATCCGATCTGCGCCGAACTGTTCGTCGAACGGGGCGTGGAACCGGACCTCAAAAAACTGAAGAAATGTGAGCGCATCCTCCTCAAAAAGGCGGGTCTGTTCTCCGACTTCTCGGGGACGTCGGCCCTCGTCATCATCTCCCTGCTCTCCATGAGTGAGGACCCGGAGGCGATGTACGACCGCCTGAAAGACGCCCGCGACCTCGTCCGCCGCTATTTCCCGCCCGTCCCGGACTACGTGGCGCTGGCGGCCATCGTCCTCAATGAGGAAGAGGACCAGAGCAAATGGGAAGAGACGGCCCGCAAGGCAGCGGACATCTACAACGCGCTCAAGAAAAAGCACCGCATCCTCACGTCCGGCGGGGACATCCTTCTCTCGCTGCTCCTGGTCCGTTCCGGCAAGGAGCGAGAAGCGGTGACCGCTGACGCGAAGGCCTGCGCCGAACGGCTTTCGGACCATGAGCTGGACCCGAAGAGCCTGCAGGCTCTGTGCCGTGTCCTGTCTCTGGCAGACGGCACACCGGACGAAAAGTGCGAGCGGTTCACCCGGCTCTACGAGATCCTGAAAGAACGCGGACGCAAGTACGGCAAAGAGTACCAGATCCCCATGCTGGGCCTCGCCGCCATGCTGCCGCAGGAGATCGAAGAGATCGCGCAGGACATCATCGACGTCGACAACTTCCTGTCGAAGGAAGAGATGTACAAGGGCATCGTCCCGCGGTACTCGAAGACCGTCCGTCTCATGCACGCGGCCATGGTCGTGGCCGGCAGCGGAGGCGCTTCCCAGAACCTGTACATCTCCATGGAGATCACCATGTGGATGCTGTTCGACGTCCTCTTTATCTGAAATCATACACCCTTTGAAGGGAGATCAAATACCAATGGAATACACGTTTTCTGACAAGATCGCGGCCCTGAAGCCCAGTGCGGTCCGCGAGATCCTGAAGTCCACATCCGACCCCGAAGTCATCTCGCTCGCGGCGGGCAACCCGGCCCCCGAAGCGTTCCCGGTGGAGGACATCCGGAGCATCGGCAAAGAGATCCTCGATAACGAGCCCATCCTTGCCCTGCAGTACGGTGTGACCGAAGGGTACCAGCCTCTGATCGACGAGCTGAAAGCGATGGTGAAACGCCGTCTCAATATCGGCAGAGACTTCGATTCGCTCATCGTCACGAGCGGCGCCACCCAGATCATGGAGCTCCTCACGAAGGTCCTCTGCAACGAGGGCGACTCCATCGCCGTCGAAGATCCGTCCTTCATCGGCTCCCTCAACGCGTTCCGCTCCTACGGAGCCAACCTGTGCGGGGTCCCCGTCGACGCGGACGGCATCAACATCGAAGCACTCGAAGAGGCGCTGAAGTCAGACGACAAGATCCGTTTCCTTTACACGATCCCGAACTTCCAGAACCCCGCGGGCTGCACCATGTCGCTCGAAAAGAGAAAAGCGGTGTACGACCTCGCGTGCAAATACGACATCATCGTCCTGGAAGACAACCCCTACGGCGATTTACGGGTCGCCGGCGAAGACCTTCCCTGCATCAAGTCCTTCGATGAGGAAGGACGTGTCGTCTATGCCGGCACGTTCTCGAAGGTCATCGCCCCCGGCATCCGTGTCGGCTACGCGGTCGGCCCGGCTCCCATCCTCGCCAAGATGACGGTCGGCAAACAGACGGAGGACGTCCACAATGTCATGTTCTCCCAGCTGCTCGTCTACCACTGGCTCAAAGAGTACGACCTCGAGGCCCATGTCGAGAAGATGCAGGCCATCTACCGCAAAAAACTCAACCTCATGTGCGACCTCATCGACTCGGAACTCGGCGACTATGTCACATACGTCCGTCCCGAAGGCGGCCTCTTCGTCTGGTGCAGACTCGACGACCGGCTCCCGATGCTGGACTTCTGTGCCAGAGCCGTTGAAAAGAAAGTCGCCGTCGTCCCGGGCACCGCGTTCCTCGCCGACCCGGAGAGCAGCACTCAGTATATCCGCCTCAACTTCTCGACGCCCACCGATGAGGACATCGAGAAAGGCTTGAAACTTCTCGGCGAAGTCGCCCGGGATATGATTGGAGAATAAACGAATGGAAGAAAAACAGAAACGCGTCCTGAGTCTCATCCAGCCGAGCGGCATCCCGACCCTTGGCAACTACCTTGGTGCGCTCAAGAACTGGAGCGACATCGCCGATGAGTTCGAATGTGCCTTCGGCGTCGCGGACCTGCACGCCATCACCGTCCGTCAGGACCCGCAGAAATTCCGCAAACAGGTCAGCGACATGTACGCGCTGCTGCTGGCTCTCGACCTGAAACCGGAGAAGAACATCATCTTCGTCCAGAGCCAGGTCCCGACCCACGCCCAGATGGGCTGGATCCTCGACTGCTATACCCAGTTCGGCGAGATGTCCCGCATGACCCAGTTCAAGGACAAGTCGAAACAGCACGCCGACAACGTCAACGTCGGCCTGTTCTCATACCCCGCTCTCATGGCCGGCGACATCCTGCTCTACCAGGCAAACTATGTTCCGGTCGGCGCGGACCAGAAACAGCATCTCGAGATCTGCCGCGACATCGCGAACCGGTTCAACGGTCTCTACGGCGATGTGTTCACGGTCCCCGAACCGCTGATCCGCGACACCGGCGCCCGCATCATGAGCCTCACCGACCCGACGAAGAAGATGAGTAAATCGGACCCGAACCCGAAGTCCTATGTCTCCATCTTCGACGAGCCGAACGTCATCGCGAAGAAGATCCGTTCCGCCGTCACCGACTCGGAAGCCTGTGTCCGTTATGCGGAGGGCAAGGACGGGGTCAACAACCTCATGTCCATCTACTCCTGCGTCACCGGGCTCACCAATGAACAGATCGAAGCCGAGTTCGCCGGCAAAGGTTACGGCGACTTCAAGAACGCGGTGGCCGACGCCGTAATCGCCTCCCTCGAGCCGCTCCAGGCTGAGTTCAAACGCGTCTCTTCCGACCGTGCCTACCTGGAACAGTGCATGAAGGAAGGCGCCGAGAAGGCGATGTACGTCTCCACGAAGACCCTGAACAAAGCCATGAAGAAGATCGGCTTTTACCAGTTCAAGAAATAAAGAAAGGAAGTGAACTGCATGGACGTTCCTGATGGAAATATTCCTTTGCGTTTTGCGATCGAAAAACGAAATACCGTCCATGGCAGGACACTCTGATTCTTGTGACAAAGAACGATGAGCGCTCCTCTCATTGCCGTGACGGTATATGAGAGGAGCATTTTTATGGAAGAAAGAACCTATGAAGCAGAGCTCGCCATGCTGGCCGCCGGAGACTTCTCCGGTCTCCGAAAAGAGCTCACCGAATGGAATGAAGTCGACATCGCCGACTTCCTCGAGGAACTGGATCCGAAAGATATGATCAAAGTCTTCCGGATACTGCCGAAAGACATCTCCGCGGAAGTCTTCTCCTATCTGGAAGCCGACAACCAGGAGAGCGTCGTCGCGAGCATCACGAACAAAGAGCTGCGCAACCTCGTCGACGATCTGTACCTCGATGACGTGGTCGACTTCCTGGAAGAAGTCCCCGCCAACGTCGTGACCCGTGTTCTCCGTGTCGCGGACGCCGAGACCCGGAAGGACATCAACACCTACCTCAACTATCCGGAGGACTCCGCCGGAAGCATCATGACCAACGAGATGATCACGCTGCACGACAGCATGACCGTCCGCGATGCCATTCGGTACATCCGTGCCACCGGTGAGGACAAGGTCTCCATCTACACGGTCTACTGCATCGATGCCACCCGGCACCTCATCGGGACCATCGAACTCGCGGACCTCATCTACCACCCCTCGGACACTCTCATCCGGGACATCATGGACGACGACAAACAGCTCATCTTCGTCCGCACCACCGACGACCAGGAGGAAGTGGCCGAAGTCGTTAAACACTACGACCTTCTCTCGGTTCCTGTCGTCGACAAGGAAGAACGCCTCGTCGGCATCGTCACGGTCGACGACGTCATCGATATCCTGCAGGAAGAGGCGACGGAAGATATCGAAAAGATGGCCGCTATCACGCCGACCGACAAACCGTATCTCCGCACCGGCATCTTCGAGACCTACAAGGCCCGGATGCCCTGGCTTCTCCTCCTCATGATCTCCGCCACCTTCACCGGCGCCATCATCACGAAGTTCGAGAACGCTCTCGCCACCTTCGTGGTCCTGACCGCCTACATCCCGATGCTCATGGACACCGGCGGCAACTCCGGTTCCCAGGCGAGCGTCTCGGTCATCCGTGCCCTGTCTCTGGGCGATGTGGAATTCCGCGATGTACTGAGAGTCATCTGGAAGGAGATCCGGGTGGCCGTCCTCTGCGGCCTCACCCTGGCGGCCGCGAATTTCGTCAAGCTTCTCCTGATCGACAAGCTGGTCCTCATGGTGGCCCTCGTCGTCTGCCTGACGCTGGTCCTCGTGGTCCTCGTCGCGAAGATCATCGGCTGCACGCTGCCGATGCTGGCGGACCGGGCGGGCCTCGACCCGGCCGTCATGGCGTCTCCCTTCATCACGACGCTGGTCGACGCCATCGCGCTGGTCACGTACTTCAAACTGGCGACCGTGCTCCTGCACATCGCCTGAACAGACAAAAACGATTCGTATGGTATGCTGCATACCATACGAATTTTTTTGCGCCATAACGACCGTTCGCCGAGCGAAATCGACCGTTCGCGGCAGGAGACCCGTTTTTTACGAATCTTCTCTTTATAATGGGATCATCCCGGGAAATACAGAACAGACACGCGTGCCGGAAAGGAACATCCATGTATCTGGAAGAAGAACGGACCATCGAAGCGGTCCTGCGTGCCGCCCTCGAAGCCCGGACCGGCGACCTGCGCCTCAGGCTCGTCGACCGGTTTCGGGAACAGGGGTATGAGGCGCTGGCCGTGGGGAAGGAACCCCGTCCGGACGCCCCTTCCGTCGTCGTCTTCGACAACCCGAACTATGCGGTCATCTACCTCTTCACGGAAAAGAGCATGAACGAGGCGGAGTTCGAAGTCTTTCGGAGGGAGGCGCAGGAGTTTGCCTGGGACCACGATGCCGCGGCCTATTTCGTCCATGTGAGCGAACCGCTCATCCGGCGGGAAAGCGGCTGAACCGGACCCCTGTGTCGAGCCCTTCGGCGCTGAGCCGGATGGAAAAGAGTTCTTCGGTCGTCTCCCGGAGCCGGGCCGCCTCTTTGATCGAGAGGCCCCGGTTCTCGGGGCGGCAGAACTCCTCGACCGCGCGGTCGGGGAGGAGCAGGAGGGCCGCAAACAGGTTGGCCTCCTGCTCGAACCGGTTTTCCATCCGGTAGAGCTCGTAGTCGTCGAACAGGGTCCGGGACGAGGCCGCCCGGTGGAGCAGGTGGTGCCCGAGTTCATGCGCGCAGACGACCCGCTGCAGCGCCTCCGGAAGGTCCCGGTCGATGGCGATGAACGGAATGTCGTTCAGCACGAGGTAAAACCCTTTGAGGCCTCCGAGCGGGAAGTAACGCACGCGGACGTGCATCGCCTCCGCCAGAGCCACGGGGTCGGGACGGTCGTCATCGAACCCGTATTGCTCTCCGAGGTCGGCGATGAGCGCTTTCAGCTCCCGGACCCGGTCAGCTGTCATACGACTCGCGGACCAGTTCCGTCATGGCGTCCAGGAACAGCTCCCGGTCGCTCGCGGAGAGATGCCCGCCGGCGAAGAGGGCGGTGATCTCCTGCATGAGCCGGTACAGTTCCATCCGGTCCTGCTCCCGTCCGGTCTCTTTCTGTTCGGAAGCGAGCAGCCGGTAGAAGTCGTCGCTCTTGACGAGGCTCTGCAGGGGCACGTTGAAATACGCGGCAATGCGGTTCAGCGTGACGGGGCTTTTCGGAAGACAGACCCCCAGCTCATAGTTCTGCAGCGTCCGCAGGTTGACACCGGCGATCTTCGCCAGTTCAGACTGGGTCAGCCCCTGCGCTTTTCGAAGTTCTTTCAAGGTTTCCGCAAACATGGTTCTCCTCCTGTTCCGGGTCCGGGCGATCTCATCTTACGAGGTTCTCCGGGAAAAGGGAAGAGGAACTCGACGAACGGTCGAAAATTCGCGATGAACGGTCGTTAAGGTAGAACCGAACGGCCGTTATGTGGTAAGATACTGGAAGAAAGAACGAGGAGGCATTTTCATGGAACTCGGTGAAATCAGAAAAGCGGCAGCGTCTGCCGCGGCAGAAGTCCTGGAAGCGGCACGGCTCGCTCCGGGCGACCTGTTCGTCGTCGGCTGCTCGTCGAGCGAAGTCATGGGGGAGAAGATCGGCACCCACACCAACACAGACATTGCCGGCGCGTTGTATGAGGGCATCATGAGTGTTCTGGGCCCTGCG
>JAZOTY010000044.1:0-22852 GCA_045657845.1 Acutalibacteraceae bacterium
ATGTACCGGTTGGACAGTGTGGCTGCGGCGATGAGCGCACCGTCCTGGATCTTGACTCCGTGGTACACTTCGTACCGCTGCTTCAGACCGCGCAGGATGGCGATGGTGTCCTCGACGGTCGGTTCATCGACCATGACCGGCTGGAACCGGCGTTCGAGGGCCGCGTCCTTTTCGATGTACTGGCGGTACTCGTTCAGAGTGGTGGCACCGGTGCAGTGCAGTTCGCCTCTCGCCAGCATGGGTTTGAGCAGGTTGCCCGCGTCCATCGCGCCTTCCGACTTGCCGGCACCAACGATAGTGTGGAGTTCGTCGATGAAGAGGATGATCTCGCCGTCCGACTTCTTGACTTCGTTCAGAACGGCTTTCAGACGCTCTTCGAACTCGCCGCGGAACTTGGCGCCCGCGATCAGCGAGCCCATGTCCAGCGAGAACAGGGTCTTGTCTTTGAGGTTGTCCGGTACATCGCCCTTGATGATGCGCTGGGCGAGGCCTTCGGCGATGGCCGTCTTACCGACGCCGGGTTCCCCGATGAGGCACGGGTTGTTCTTGGTCTTCCGGCTCAGGATGCGGACGACGTTTCGGATCTCGTCGTCCCGGCCGATGACCGGGTCCAGCTTCTGGTTCCGGGCCATCTCGGTCAGGTCCGAGCCGTACTTCTTCAAAACGTCATAGGTCTCTTCCGGGTTGTCCGACGTGACCTTCTGGTTGCCGCGGACGTCCTTCAGGACCTCCATGAATTTCTGGTATGTGACGCCACTCGCGTCGAGCGTCTGTTTCAGCTTGCCGGTCGCCTTGTCGAGGATGCCGAGCATGAGGTGCTCGACCGAGATGTACTCGTCCTGCATCTTCCGGGCGATGGACTCCGCCTCGTTCATGGCGGCTTCCAGTTCCTGGGTGCTGTAGATGCGGTCAGCCGTCACGCCGGTGACCTTCGGCAGGGCCTCCACAAGGTCCTGTACGGAGTTTTTCAGCGTGGACGCACTGACACCGCAGCGTTCGACACAGCCGGGAATGAGGCCTTCCTCCTGCTGCAGGAGGGCAAGCAGGATGTGCTCCGGCAGGAGCTGCTGGTTGCCGTAAGTGGCGGCCAGCTGCTGCGCGCTCTGGACGGCGGCGATGCTTTTCTGTGTATATTTCTGGAAGTTCATAACTGTACCTCCCCTTGTAAGTATTTGCTGTAGATGTCCTCCAGCTCGGCGATGACCCCTTCACGGGTCACGTCGTCCTGCTGGAGGCAGTCGAAGTAAGCCTTCAGCCCCCGGTCGAAGGTCGTGATGTACTGGGACAGTACATCGCCCACGGTGAGGCCGCTGACTTCTTCGTTCTGTTCGTCCCGGAAGGTCAGCCGCAGTTTTCTCGAAATGCGGCCCTGCTCGTCGACGGAGCTCTCCACCTCGCGGTGTTGACGCTCCACTTCCGTCCACAGTTCATAGAACTGCTTCATGGCTTCGATGAGGTTCCGGTTCTGGGTGCGGATGGAGACCCGCAGTTCCCCGAACACGCCATCCTCCGGCTGCCGGTACAGCTCAACGCTGTACCGTGCCGTCGGATTATATTTATAACGGATGGCGGAACGCAGGTTGAACATGGTGTCCGACGGCAGGCTCAAGAGCTGGAACGCCGGGTGTTCCGCTTCCGTGGAAAGCAGCAGTTTTTCCATGCGGTCGAAGACTTCCCGCATGCGCTGTTCGGGAGTCGTGAATTGCAGGTACTCCGCCAGGATGCTGTTGATGAGCCCCGAGCGGTTCGTCCCGTTCTGGTACGCTAACCGGTCGATCTCGGCGATGATCTCATCGCTGAGTGCCAGCGAGTAAACACTTTTTCCCACAGGGGTACTCCCCTCCTTTTTTATGTAAATGGAAACTTTTTCTGTTTGCGCCTCCATTATAGACTGTTCTATAAACTTGTCAAGCGTTTTATTAAAATATTTTACAATTTATTTTTGCCGCGCAAAAAAAGAAGCAGAGGTGATCGCTCATCTCTGCTTCCTGTATTTCATTTTCCTGTGGCGATGTACTTACTTCACTTCCGGTTTCATAGTTGGAAACAGAAGTACGTCGCGGATGGACTCGTTGCCGGTCAGCAGCATGACCAGACGGCCAATGCCGATGCCGCAGCCGCCGGTGGGCGGCATACCGTACTCGAGCGCACGGATGAAGTCTTCGTCCATGAGTTCGGCTTCGTCGTCGCCGGCCTCGCGGAGCTCGATCTGATGTTTAAACCGTTCGACCTGGTCGAGCGGGTCGTTCAGCTCGGAGTAGGCGTTCGCGTACTCGGCGCCGCAGATGAAGAGCTCAAAGCGCTCGGTGAGGTACGGCTTCGAGGGTTTCCGCTTCGTGAGGACCGAGACCTCGACGGGGTAGTCGATGATGAAGGTCGGCTTCTGGAGGTTCTCTTCGACGAACGCGTCGTAGAACGCGACGAGGATCTCGCCCCAGGAGTCTTTGCCCGGTTCCACTTCGACATGTTTCTCTTTGGCGACTTCCAGAGCTTTCTCCCGGTCGCAGGAGAACTCTTCAAAGTCGATGCCGGTGTACTTCTTGACGGCGTCCGCCATGGTCAGGCGCTCGAAAGGCTCGGCGAGGTCCATCTCGACCCCTTTGTAGGTGACCTTCGTGGTCCCATTTGCCGCTAAAGCGGCATTTCTGAAGATGGCCTCGGTGCGGTCCATCATGCCGTTGTAGTCGGTGTAAGCCTCATAGAATTCGATGGTGGTGAACTCGGGGTTGTGCTTCGCGTCCATGCCTTCGTTGCGGAAGATGCGGCCGATCTCATACACCCGCTCCATGCCGCCGACGATGAGTCTCTTCAGAGGCAGCTCGGTGGCGATGCGCATGTACATGTCGATGTCCAGCGCGTTGTGATGGGTGATGAACGGACGGGCCGCGGCGCCGCCGGCGATGGTGTTGAGGACCGGGGTCTCGACTTCGATGTAACCGAAGTCGTCCATGGTCTTGCGGACGCTCGTGATGATCTTCGAACGCTTGATGAACGTGTCCTTGACGTCCGGGTTCACGATGAGGTCGACATAGCGCTGACGATACCGGGTGTCCGCGTCCTTGAGGCCGTGGAATTTCTCCGGCAGGGGCAGCAGAGACTTGGAAAGAAGTTTTGCGCTGGTGGCGTGGACGGAGATCTCGCCGGTCTTCGTCTTGAAGACCTTGCCGGTGACTTCGAGGATGTCACCGATGTCCCATGCCTTCTTGAAGGCCTGGTAGTCGTCGACGCCGAGGTCGTCTCTCGCGACATAGATCTGGATGTTGCCCTCGCGGTCCTGGATCTGAGCGAACGACGCCTTGCCCATGATGCGGCGGGCGATCATGCGTCCGCAGATGGAGACTTCTTTGTCTTCGAAGTCTTCATAGTTGTTTTTGATCTCCATGCTCTTCGCCGTCTGTGTGGCGGTCATGACCTGGAACGGATCGTTGCCCGCTTCCTGCATGGCATGGAGCTTATCGATGCGGATCTGGCGCAGGCTGTTGGTGTCCTGCTCCGGAGCCGGATTCTGCTTCTTCTGGTTGTTATCAGCCATGGTGCTTTTCTCGCTCCTTAGTTCTTCTTCGCAACTTCCAGGATCTCGAAGCTGACTTTGCCGCGCGGGGCCTCGACTTCGATCACATCGCCCACGTGTTTCCCGATGAGCGCTTTGCCGACCGGGGACTCGTCGGAGATCTTGCCGGCGAGGGGATCGGACTGCGTGAAGCCGACGAGACGGTAGGTGACTTCGTCGCCGGTCTCGACGTTCTTGATCTTCACGATGGAGGAACGGCCAACGGTGCCCTCTTCATCGTTCTCGTCGTCGATGATGACGGCGTTGCGGATGAGGTGTTCGAGCTCGTTGATCCGGGACTCCATTTTGCCCTGTTCGGACTTGGCTTCGTCGTACTCAGCGTTCTCGGAGAGGTCGCCGAAGGACAGAGCGACTTTGATCTTCTCCGCCATTTCGGCACGGCCGACGGTTTTCAGCTGGTCGAGTTCGTCCTGCAGTTCTTTCAGGGCCTCGTGTGTCATCTGGTATTCATTCATGGGTAGTTACTTCCTTCCAAAAGATTTCTATTTCAAAGTTAGTTTTCTTCGATGTTTTTGAGCGCTTCCCGCTCCGCCTTCGAGACGGAGACTCTGCCGCCGTCCCGGATGGTCTTGACCTGTCTTCTCGAGAAGGTCGAGGGGATGGCGTCGGGGCTCTTGTCGAGACAGACTTTGATCTGTCCGGAGATGAGGTTCGTGTCGACGACCGTACCTCTGCCCTCTTTCGTGTCGACGACCGCGCCGACTTTCGGCGTGATCTTGAGGAGATGCTCGTAAGACTCCTGCTCGTACTTGAGGCAGCACATGAGGCGGCCGCAGGTACCGGAGATCTTCGTCGGGTTCAGGGACAGGCCCTGCTCCTTCGCCATCTTGATGGACACCGGCTGGAAGTCGCACAGGTGTTCCGTGCAGCAGAGCGGCCGTCCGCAGATGCCGAGGCCTCCGATCATCTTCGCTTCATCGCGCACACCGATCTGTCTCAGTTCGATGCGGGTCTTGAAGACGGCGGCGAGGTCCTTGACCAGGTCGCGGAAATCGACCCGACCGTCTGCGGTGAAGTAGAAGAGGATCTTTTTGTTGTCGAAGGTGTATTCCACGTCGATGAGTTTCATTTCGAGCTCATGGGCGCGGATCTTCTCTTCGCAGATCTTGAATGCTTTTTTCTCGCGTGCGGCGTTGTCCTCCACCCGTTTGAGATCCGCTTCGGTAGCCGTACGGACAATGGGCTTCAGAGGAGCGACGAGTTTGTCTTCCGCCACTTCATGGTTCGTGTCGATGACCGTTCCGCACTCGAGTCCCCGCGCCGTTTCGACGATGACCGGGGTCCCTTTGGCGAACTGCTGACCGACGGGGTCGAAGGTGTAGACCTTGCCGACCTCCTTGAACCGGACGCCAATTACTTCTGTCATAGTTTCCCTCTGTGTTTCTTACATTCCCGCTGCCAGCCGGGAGACCAGCCGCGAGAGGGTCAGGTTTTTGTTCGCGTGGAGCGCGAGGGCCGTAGTGATGTCCTCGACGGCTTCCACCATGGTGAGGAGCTGGGCGTTAGAATAGCGGGCCGACAGGGTTCCGGCACTCTTCCCCGCTCCGGAGATCATCTGCTCTCCGCCGCTGCCGGCGACCAGCGCGTCTCTCAGGATGAGGCCGAGCTGTTCGAGCACCAGGGGCAGGAGCTCATATTTCTTTTCAAAGGCGGACGTGGCTGCCAGCAACGACGTCTCGCTTCCGGAGACCAGCGCTTGCGCCAGTTCCTCCGCGAGGCCCTTCGCCTCTTCGAGCTGTCCGTCGTTCTGGTCCGCACCGACGACGGGAGTCAGGCTGAACACCGCCGTCCGGGACAGGACCGTCGGGAGCAGGGGCGCCTTCGTCGTGCAGAGGAGCAGGAACGTCGCGTAAGTCGGCGGCTCCTCCAGGATCTTGAGCAGCGCGTTCTGCGCATAGTCCTGCATGGTGTCCGCCGGGTCGATGATATAGACCTTGCGGTCCGCTTCGTTCGGCAGGACATATGCGTTGTCCCGCATGTTCCGGACCGTTTCGACCGAGATGGTCTTCCGTCCGTTTTCGGGGCCCACATAGAGGATGTCCGGGTGGTTCCCGCTGTCCGCTTTCCGGCACGCGTCACAGGTGTTGCAGGGACGGTCTGCGTCGCTTTTGCAGACCAGCGCCTTCGCGAGGTCCTTCGCCAGCGCCATCCGCTCTTCCGCGGTGCCGCACTCGAGGACACAGGCGTGTGGCAGGCGGTCCTGCGCCACCAGGCCGAGAAGCTTTTCTCTCATGTCTTATTCCTCGTCTGTGACGACGAAGTGTTCGCCGTCATCGTCGGAGACCGGTTTCCAGAAGGACTCGGCCTTCCCCGGTTTCGGCGCGTCGACGTCGACTTCATCGACCCCGGCGCCGGTATCTTCAAAGGGGTTCTCGAGGATGCCGTTCTCGCCTCTTGCCGCTTCCGCGGCGGCGAGGTACGCTCTCTCCTGAGCAGCCTCTGCTTTGAGTCTTGCTTTTTCCCGGGCTCTCTCTTCCCGGCTCAGTTTCTCAGCCTTTTTCTTGTTTTTGCGGCCGAGTCTGGTGTTTTCAAAGTCCTCCGGAAGTTCCGGCGCCTCTTCTTCCCGGAACTCGTCGCGGGAGTTGATGCCGACGGTCTTCGGCATGGCGTTGAAGAGCGCGCAGGTGGCGAAGATGGCGAATGCCAGGTCGACGAACTGCATGGGGCGGCTCGGCGGGATGAGGTGGCCCTGTCCGGTGATGAGAAGGATGAAGGGGGCCAGCGCACAGACATAGCCGAGGAATGCCGCGGTGATGCCGCCGAAGAAGAAGAGCCACATGCTGGAGTCGGGGTTGACCCCGGAGGCGATCCGCGCGAAGGCGAACCAGAAGATCATCGCGAAGACGACCAGAAGGATCTCCAGAAGAAGCTGGGAGACGTTCTTGTAGCTGATGGGTTCCACGAAGTGGACGAGGAGGCGGAAGACGCCCCAGACGACCGGGCTCAGCGCCAGAAGTTTATGGCTTTCATACAGCGTGGTGCCGGTCAGTTTCGAGATGCCGAAGAAGAGGAGCGAGACGACGCTCAGGATCGCGAAGAGGACCTGGCCGATGCGGCCGATGGTGCCGCTCGAGATGAGCTGGTATGCCATGCTCAGTTCTTCGTTCTCGCCGAGGCCGGCGTAGGTGGCGATGGCGACCCGCACGGTCGCGAATGCGTCCCACGCGAAGCCGAGTGCCATGAGCAGAGCGGAGACCCCGAGCGGGATGTCCTTCTGCTTCGAGAACTCCGGTTTCGGCATGATGCCGGAGAACAGGCTGATGAAGAAGGCGAAAACTGCCACCGCGATGACGAGTGCGTAGAGCACCGGGACCGTCACATCGCGCACCGTCCAGAACCCGGTCTCCGGGTCCAGGCAGTTCAGAAACTGGAAGGTGCGAAGCGGGACCGCGAACAATGTGAACACGGCCGCCAGGATGATGGCCCCGTTGGGGGACAGCGAAGCTGCTTTCAGTTTATTCATAACGGACTCTCCTAGAGGAATGGAAGACGCAATGCGTCCAGTTTATAAAATTATCCGTAATATTATATTACATCTTATTGGAACCGTCAATAAAAGAACAGGCCTCCCAAACCAGGGAAGCCTGTCCGTCGTTCCTATCGGAAATGTACGTGGTTACTGTTCTTCGACTGCGTAGACGCTGACCTTTTTGCGGTCTTTGCCCATGCGCTCGAACTTGACGGTACCGTCGATCAGAGCGAAGAGGGTGTCGTCAGAACCTTTGCCGACGTTGTTGCCGGGATGGATGTGGGTACCACGCTGTCTGACAAGGATGTTGCCTGCCAGGACGAACTGACCGTCAGCGCGTTTCACGCCAAGTCTTTTCGATTCGGAGTCACGACCGTTACGGGTCGAACCCATTCCTTTCTTATGTGCCATTCTGGATTACACCTCTCTTTATGCTTTGATGTCGGTGATGGAGACCTTGGTGTAAGGCTGTCTGTGACCCATCTTCCGTTTTTCGTTCTTCTTCGGTTTGTAGGTGAAAACAGTGATCTTCTTGGCCTTGCCGTTCTTGATGACTTTGGCGTTGACCTTGGCGCCCTTCACATAGGGAGAACCGACTTTGATGCCGTCGTCTCCGCCGACTGCGAGGACCTTGTCAAAGACGACTTTGTCGTCTGCTTCCACGTTGAGCTTCTCGATGTAGAGCTCCTGGCCGGCTTCGACCTTGTACTGTTTTCCGCCGGTTTCAATGACTGCGTACATTGTGTGATCATCCTTTGTTTTAGACTCGCTACGACGGGCGGGCTCTGCCACTTGCGAAGGCGATGTACGGACCTTCACCCGTAATATGCGGCTTAAGAATTATAACTGAAAAGAAACGCCCCGTCAACAAAAACCTTGACGGGACGCAAAATATTTTTTGGTTATCTTCTGCCGAGCTCTCTTCTCTTGTACTTTTTGGCCTCTTTGGAATGGAAGGCTCTCCAGGTCTTCATGCTGACGATGCAGCAGCAGAGAATGAGGAGACGTTTCCGGCGTTTTTTCTTTTTGGCCGCCTCGAGGTCCTTGCGATAGCGGTCGACGCTCTCTTCGAATCTGGCTTTGACCAGCTTTTTCTTCTCCCGGTCGAGGCCTTTGTAAGTGGGCTCGTTCTTTTTGATATATTTCTTGACTTTTTTCTTGATCTTTGCCATCAGAGGACACTCCTTTTCGTCATTTCACTTCCGAACTTCCACTCTATTATATAGAGAAATCCGCGTGTTATCAAGCATCAGATGGTTTCGTCCGGTCCGTGCACGACGGACAGGGCGCTGTACTTTTCCCGCATCTGGTGTTTCAGCTGTTCGTTCGCGTCTTCGACGGTGATCTCCCGGTAGAGGTCGAGTTCTTCAAAGAGCTCGGCGCCGTTCATGTAGGCGCCCACGAGACCGTTGGCCAGACCGTCGATGTCGTTGTAGCTCATGACCGTTTTGCCGTAATTCATCTTCCGGAGACGGTCGAAGACGACCGGGTCGACGCCGGTCTCCCGCAACTTCCGGATCTCGGCCCGGATGGCGTCCGCCACCGTTTCCGGGTCGCGGGAACGGCCTTCGAAAATGTCCGTCGCGTAGCCGGGGCCGGTGAAGTACTCGTAACCGAAGCCCGTGTCGATGAGCCCTTCGCTCAGAAGGCGCTCATACAGTTCGCTGGTCTCCCCCGCCACGACGTCCATCAGGATGTCGGTGAGGATCCGCTCCTTCATGTCCCGGATGGGGGTCTCATGTGTCTCCTTGAACCCCAGCGCGAACGTGGGGATGGTAACGGCAAACTCCTGGGCGATCGACGGCTCCACGATGTCCGCGGGCTCACCCTTGTCGGGCCGCTCCACAAGGACTTCGGGCGTCTCCGAGAGCGCGCTGTCGCAGATGGCGAGGACCTCGTCCACGGTCACGTTGCCGGCGCAGGCCAGCACCATATTGTTCAGGTTGTAGAAGCTCTCATAGCACTCGTAGAGGAGGTCGGCCGTGATGTGGGAGATGGACTCCTCCGTGCCGGCGATGTCGACCTTGACCGGGTGCTTGTGGTAGAGACACTTGAGCAGGTTGAAGAGGACCTGCCAGCCCGGTTCGTCGAGGTACATGCGGATCTCCTGCCCGATGATGCCCTGCTCCTTCTCCACCGTCTGCTGGGTGAAGTACGGGTGCTGGACGAAGTCGAGGAGGATCTCGAGGTTCTTCCGGAAGTTGGAAGAACAGGAGAACAGGTAACAGGTGCGGTCGAACGTCGTGTAGGCGTTGGCGCTGGCGCCGGTCTCCGCGAACCGTTCGAAGGCATCCAGTTCTTCACTTTCAAAAAGTTTGTGTTCGAGGAAGTGGGCCGTGCCCATGGGCAGGACCTTCTCTTCCCCGCCTCTGACCTTCAGCGCATCGTCGATGGAACCATAGTTGGTCCCGATGACCGCATAGGAGGTCGAATAGCCGGGTTTCGGATAGACGAGGACGGTGAGCCCGGTCCTGTGGCGGACTTCGTAATAGACGTCGCCCAGCAGCTCATTTCTGTGCTCGATGATGTTGGCCATCTCAGTCCACCTCCCCGTCGTCGCCGGTCCCGGTGCCCTTCAGAAGGAACACCGTGTCGAGCGACATGTTGTTCGCCATCTCGACGACCTGTTCCACCGTGACCTCTTTCATGTCGGCCACGAGGTCCTGCGGGGTCTGGAACTCGTCATCGGTGACCTGGCTGAAGAGCCAGCCGTCGAGTTCTTCCGGCGTATCGAAGACCGACAGGAAGAAGTCCTCCATGGACCGCTTCGACTTCTCGAGGTCTTCGGCGGTGACGCCGCCGGCCTTCATCTCGTCGAGCTGTTTCAGGATCTCCTGCTCGGCCCGCTCCGCATTCTCGGTCTCCACACCGCTCTGGACGGTGAGGATGCCTTTGGCGGCGGTCAGCCGGGCGGCGCAGTAGTAACAGAGGCTCTGCTTTTCCCGGACGTTCATAAAGAGACGGGAGTAGGTCCCGCCGCCGAAGAGGTCCGCGAACGTCCGCATGGCCGCGTAGTTTTCAAAGGGTTCGTGCATGCCGCACCGGAAGCCCATGACGAGTTTGCTCTGGGCGATGTCCTGCTCCTCTTCGCCGCGCTTCACGGTCTCCGCGAAGGGGATGACGACGGTCTCGCCCCGGACGACGTTCCGGTCCTCGACCCGGTCGAAGTATTCCCGGAAGAGGGCGGTGATGGGCTCGACCTCTAAATCGCCCACGACCTGCAGCTGGACGAACGCGGTCTTCAGCAGGTCCTGCCAGGAGGCATACAGCTGTTCCGGGGTGAGCGCGAGGATGTCCTCCTCTTCCCCGAGGACGGACAGCGAGTAGGCCTCGTCGGCGCACATGAGGTCCAGCATCTTTTTCTGGGCGTAGGAGCGCTTGCTGCTCTTCAGCGCTTCGATGCGGTCGAGGCGGATGCGCTTCTCCCGCGCCACTTCGTCCGGCCGGAACGCGCCGTTTTCGACGTTCGGCTCGAAGAGCGCCCGGCAGAGCAGTCGCGCGCATTCGACCGAGATGCTCTCGCCGTCGAGCGCGAAGCGGTCGCCGATCATGGTCATCGTGATGCGCAGCACAAGGTTCTCGCCGTGCTTCGAGGCGGACGGTGAGAGTTCGGCTCCGTAGAGTTCGGCGAGTTTCCGGTTCAGGGACAGGAGGTCCGGGTACTCCGCGCACGAGGCGCAGAGGAGCGACGGCAGGAGAGACTTCTCCGCCACGTTCCCCGCGAGCGGGACCACCAGGTTCGCGGACAGGATGCCCGTTTTGAACCGGTCGGTATGGTAAGAGCAGACCCGGAATCCCGGCTCCGCGTCATGGATCACGAAGGTGTTGTCCAACGAGGTCCCTTCTTTCTGTATGAGACTATTTTTTGTATTTTACCATAACCCCGACCTGTGGTAAAATCATTCTACCCGATCCCACTGGAGGCAAGATTATGAACTATATTCCCGTTGGGCAGCGCGACGACACCTACGACCTGTTCGCGCTCGTCAAACGAATCGAAGTGAAGACTTCTTCCAAAGGACAGAAGTACATGGACCTGACCCTCGGGGACAAGGACGGAGACGTCGACGCAAAGTACTGGGACTACCAGGAGGGCGTCACCCCCATGTTCGAGGTCAATTCCATCGTCAAGGTCCGCGGACAGCTGCAGGAGTTCCGGGGCGCGCCCCAGTTCCGCGTCAGCAACATCCGCGCCGCGGTCCCCTCGGACAATGTGAGAGCCGAGGACTACATCGCCACCGCCGAATACCGGCCCGAGGCGATGTACCGCGCCATCCTCGAACTGGCGAACGGTTTTCAGGACCGGGACCTCGCCGACCTCCTCAAAGCGGTCTATGAAAAATACAAGAGCGAGCTGCTCCTCTACCCGGCTGCCGTGCGTCTGCACCACGCCATGCAGGGCGGGCTCCTCTACCATACCCTGTCCATCCTGCGGCTCTGCCAGCAGGTGGCGAAGCTCTACCCCACGGTCGATGAGGACCTGCTCATCACCGGCGCGGCGCTCCACGACATCGGCAAGATCGTCGAGATGGACGCCAACGAGCTGGGCCTCGCGAGCCAGTACACCACCGAGGGCAACCTCCTCGGCCACCTCGTCGTCGGCGCCATGATGGTCCGCGACGTCGCGAAGGAACTCGGCACGCCGGAGGAAAAAGTCGTCCTCGTGGAGCACATGCTCATCTCCCACCACGGCAAGCCGGAGTTCGGCGCCGCCATGCCCCCGAAGTTCCTCGAGGCCATCATCCTCTCGAAGCTCGATGAACTCGACGCCACCATCTACGAGGTGTGCGAGACCTACATGAACGTGAACGCCGGCGAGTTCTCTTCCCGGCTCTGGAACTTCGACAACATCGCGCTCTACAACCCCGGCCGGGCCGACCATCCGGAGCCCGTCGCGAAACTGCTCGACACGGAGGACTGACCATGGATAAAGCGACCGGCCTTCCGGAAGGCGCCGGCACCTACTCTGCCGGCACCAGCACCGACCCCTGGACCGAGGTCCGCATCGAAGTCCCTGCGGAACACATCGACGCCGCCGGAGACATCGCCCACATGACGGTGCCCTACGGCATCTACCTCGAGGACTACCGGTTCCTGGAGGAGGAGATCGACGAGATCGCCCACATCGACCTCATCGACGAGGCGCTCCGGGACAAGGACCGCTCCAAAGGCATCGTCCACATCTATCTCGAACCCGGCGAGAACCCGGCGGAAGCCGTCGCGTTCCTGCGGGAACAGTACGCGCTGGCGGGCATCCCGTCCGAACTCACGGTCGTCCCCTGCCGCAGAGAAGACTGGCAGGACAACTGGAAGCAGTACTTCCAGCCGACGGAAGTCGGACAGAAACTCCTCATCCAGCCGATCTGGGAGGCCGAAGGTTCAACGAGAGTTGAACCGACGTCCGAGCGTAAAACACTCTACCTCGAGCCAGGCCTCGCCTTCGGCACCGGCACTCACGAGACCACCCGCCTCTGTCTGCAGACCCTCGAAGAGACCATAAAGGGCGGCGAGACCGTTCTGGACCTCGGCTGCGGCAGCGGCATCCTGTCCATCGCGGCGCTGCTGTTCGGCGCGTCGAGAGCCGAGGGCGTCGACATCGACGAACTGGCCGTCAAGACGGCTGTTGAAAACGGGAAACGCAACGGCTTCGAGGCACCCGTCCTCACCTACCACTGCGGCGACATGGCGAAGCAGGTCTCCGGCACGTTCGACATCGTCGTCGCGAACATCGTGGCAGACATCATCGTCCTCTTCTGCGAGACGGCCCGGAACTTCATGAAAGAGGGTTCCGTGTTCATCGTCTCCGGCATCCTGAACACCCGGGAGCAGGACGTGCTCGACGCCTTCGCCGCGAACGGCTTCACGGTCGTCTCCCGCAAAGCGGACGGCGAGTGGCTGTGCTTCACGGTGCGGTGAATCGCCGCAATAAGACCAAAAACAAAAACAGACTCCGAACGAACGGAGTCTGTTTTTCTTTGTTCTTTAGATGCTTTCGAGGAACCGGATGAGCGCTCTTCGGATGCGGCCCAGCAGGTGGCGGATCTTTGTTTTGAGCTTCCGCTCTTCCGCTTCAAAGGCGGCCTGTTTCTCCGCCTCTATGCGGGCTTTCTCTTCCTCGATGGCCCGGATGCGTTCCTCTTCGGCGATGCGCACCGCCTCCTGGCGGTCGAACAGGGCCTTCGACCGTTCCGCCAGTTCCTCTTCGGTGAGGAGCGGCTTGTGGTCATGGGTCTCAAGGTACGCGAGCGCGTTCAGGACGAAGTCGGCGCCCTCCTTCGCGAAGGCCTCCAGCTTCCGGTCGACCGCGTCGAAGTCGATGGCCGGGATGTCTTCCAGTTCGGCGACATCGTCCGAGTGGATCTTGCGGAACCCGAGGTCGAACATGTTCAGGACGTTGTCCACCTTGTCCCCTCCCCGGAACCCGGAGATGAAGTCCTGGTGGCAGATCATGGACAGGCAGCAGGCGTGGAACGAGTTCGTGAAGTTGATCTTCGAATGGAGCAGGTACCAGAGCCATTCGTCCGGCCCGATGTCATAGATGACTTTGTGGTGTGTGCCCTCCGGGATGTTCGCGTCGTCCGGGTACTCGCTGAGCTCGATGAGTTCCAGCCCGTGTTTCTCCGCGTAGTCCGACGCGAGCTTCACGAGCTTGTTGTTCTGGTTCATCGCGAGATAGATGACGACGAAGTCCTGTTCCGGCACATAGTCCGGTTGCTTCGCGAGGTCTTCATAGAAGTCCTTGCCCATCAGGAAGATGGGGTCGCAGAGGACCGGTACCTCCTTGTCGAGGAGCTCTTCAAGGTACTCCTTGAAGCTGGTCTCCCGGACCGAGATGAAGTCGAAGTCGGCAACGCGTTCGAGGAGCGTCTGCTCCCGTTCGGGGTGGTATTTCTGCGCGCCGCGGCTCGCGGTGTAGGCGATCTTCTTTTTTCCGTCCATGCATTTCGACGCGAGCGTGAACCCCTTGTCGAAGCCGTTGACGGGGTTGTCCTTCCAGATGATGTCGGTCACGCACAGGTAGCAGTCGAACCCCGGGTCCTCCTCGTCGAGGAGCTTCGGGTTGTAACACTTGTCGGTCTGGACATAGTGGGTGTCGACGAACTCCTTGAACTTGTCGAAGCGCACTTTGCGGTCTTCGTAGAGAAGCGACCAGCGGCGCAGGTCTTCGGCATGCTTCTGGAGGTCCTCGCCGGGGCGCTGTGCCCGCCAGAGGAGCGGTTCGCGGACGGCGACATCGGAGCTGCCGTAGTAGACCGGCTTGTAGTCGATGATGGTGCTGTCATACCCGTTTTTCTTCAAAAACTGCTGGAACACATAGGAATGGAGCGGCGATGCAGGGTTCAGCACTTTGGTATGACTGTTGATGGATATGATCCCAAGTTTCATGGGCCCTCTCCTTTCCTGTTCGTTTCAATACTGTACTATTTTATTATACACATTTTGGCGTGCCAAACATCAACAAAGTGAAAAAACCGCAGAGAAGGATGCTTCTCTGCGGTCTGTGTTTGTTCGGTGGATCGCCGGGCGTCTGTTATGCGCGTTCCGCGATCTCGTTCAGGACCTTTTCGGTGAAGGCGTCGAGGCTCATGGTCTCGGTCTCGCCGGCACGGTTCCGGACGGAGACTTCACCGGTCTCGGACTCTTTCGGGCCGAGGATGAGCATGTACGGGACGCGGTCGACCTGCTGGGCCTCACGGATCTTGTAGCCGATCTTCTCGCCGCGGTCGTCGAGGACCACACGGATGCCCTTGTCGCGAAGGGCGGCGAAGACCTGCTGGGAATACTCCATCGTCTTCTCGGAGACGGGCAGGACCTTGACCTGCGTCGGAGCGAGCCAGGTCGGGAACTTACCGGCGTACTGCTCGGTGAGCATGCCGATGAAACGTTCGAAGGAACCGAAGCCGGCGCGGTGGATCATGATCGGGCGCTTCTTCTCGCCGTCGCGGTCGGTGTACTCGAGTTCAAAGTTCAGCGGCAGCTGGAAGTCGAGCTGGATGGTGCCGCACTGCCAGGTACGGCCGAGGCAGTCGGTCAGATGGAAGTCGATCTTCGGGCCGTAGAACGCGCCGTCGCCTTCGTTGACGGTGTATTCCATGCCCATGGAGTCGAGGGCCACGCGAAGGCCTTCGGTCGCGAGTTCCCAGTCCTCATCGGAACCCATGGAGTCCTCCGGGCGGGTGGAGAGTTCCACCTTGAACGGGAAGCCGAACTGCTTGTAGTAGTCGGTGATGAGCTGCGTGGTCTTGGTGACCTCTTCGGTGATCTGGTCGGGGCGGACATAGAGGTGCGCGTCGTCCTGCGTGAAGGCGCGGACACGGAACAGGCCGTGCAGAGCGCCTCTCAGCTCGTGACGGTGATCATGACCGGCCTCGGCGAGACGGAGCGGTAAATCGCGATAACTTCTCGGCTGGCTCTTGTAGACCAGGCACGCGCCGGGGCAGTTCATGGGTTTGACCGCGAAGTCCTCCTCGTCGATGAGGGTCGTGTACATATTGTCTTTATAGTGCTCCCAGTGGCCGCTGGTCTCCCAGAGCTTCCGGGACAGGATGGTCGGGGTCTCGATCTGCTCGTAGCCGTACTCCGCCTGCTTCTCTCTCCAGTACTCCATGAGGGAGTTCTTGAGGAGCATGCCGTTCGGCAGCCAGAACGGGAAGCCGGGGCCTTCGTCGACCATCATGTAAAGCTGCATCTCTTTGCCGATGCGTCTGTGGTCTCTCTTTTCGGCTTCGGCGATGAGCCGCTCATACTCGGCAAGTTCGTCTTTGGTCTTGAACGCGACGCCGTAGATGCGGGTCAGCATCTTGTTGTTCTTGTCGGCTCTCCAGTACGCGCCGGACTGAGACGTCACCTTGAAGGCTTTGAGGGCCTTGGTGTAGGTGATGTGCGGGCCCGTGCACATGTCGATGTAATCGCCCTGCTGGAAGAAGCTGATCTCCTCGTCCGCGTCGAAGTCATCGATGTGCTCGAGTTTGTATTTGGCGTTCCGCTCCGCCATCAGAGCCTTGGCCTCGTCGTGGGGCAGGATGAAGGACTTGAACGGGAGGTTCTCCTTGACGATCTTCCGCATCTCGTCTTCGATGCGCTGCAGATCTTCGTCCGTCAGTTTGGTCTCGCCCAGGTCGACGTCATAGTAGAATCCCTTGTCGGTGGCGGGACCGAAGGCAAAGTCCGCTTCCGGCCACAGGCGCTGGATGGCCTGCGCCATGATGTGGGCCGCCGAGTGGCGGATGACTTCCAGCTCTTCCTCGGGCGGGCAGACGACGGTCTCGCTGTGGGAATTGATGATTTTCATAGAGTCTGACTCCTTTTCCAATAATACGAATCAAAAAAGCACCCCTGAACAGGACGCTTGTCCTTTTCAAGGGTGCCAATAATCTTGACACGGTTCCACCTTGAGTTTCACTCATTGAGCCTTTCTAACGGGGGCAAGACCGGCGGCACTTGTTTCGCGCCGCTGCTCGGGAGTGGTGTTCCTCTTACGTCTGCAGTCCGTCTCTTCCAGCCTTTGGAGACCTTCTCTGTTCTGCACGATCGGTAAGACTACTGTCTCCTTCATCGCAACTATGCTAGGATTCTACACCGAACGGGAGAGGAATGTCAACCTTTCTCCTGTTCCCGGCGGAGCATGGCGTTGAAGCCCTCTTCCATACAGATGCGGAGCGCTCCCGCCATCGACCGCATATCCTCGTAACTGTAGTCCCTGGAAATGAGGTCGGCGATCGCGGAGAAATACATGTTGGTGAGGATGCTGACGAGTTCCGGGTCCACTTCGACGCCGCCGACGGACCTGGCATAGTTTTCCATCAGGTGTTCGACATAACGGTGGATCTTCTGCGCGAAGTTTTCGAACTGAGAGCCCTCCGCGCGGGTCATCAGGAGACGGAGCCCGTCTTTGTTGTCGATGAGGAACTGGAATATGAAGTCGTTGAACCGGTTCGCGTCGAAGTTCTTTCCGCCCTCTTTCAGGACTTTCTGTTCGACTTCCCCAATTACTTTGTCCAGTTTCTGAAGGGTCGGGCCCACCAGAGCGTCGAACAGCGCCTCTTTGTTCGCAAAGGAGAAATAGAGAGCGCCGGTCGTCACGCCGGCAGAGGAGCAGATCTTCCGAAGAGAGGCTTTCTCATATCCGCTCTCCAGGAAGTGCGCTTTGGCCGACACCATCAGGTCGTTGACGACACTGCGGTCGTAATTCGGTTCCCTTGTCATGTTACCCACTCACTTCATGTTTCATTTAGAAAAAGTACATGTGGGATTATATTACAAACCATTGTCAAAAAGCAATTAAGACTTTCTTACTCCTGTTCGCGCCGCAGGAAGAAGAGAACGCCCAGACCGCCTGCCGCCACTGCCGCGACCATGGCCCACAGCATCGTCTTCGACTCGTCCCCGGTGTTGACCGGAGCGGTCCGTCGGGTCGTCGGACGCGTGGTGGTCGTCGAAGGACGGATGACTGTCGTGGAAGGTCGGACCGTCGTTGTGGTCGTGGTCGTCGGCCTGGTCGTACTCTGCGACTTCGGTTCCGTCGACGGTTCTGTTTTCGGTTCGGTCTTGGGTTCCGTTTTCGGCTCGGTAGACGGTTCCGTCTTGGGTTCTGTTTTCGGTTCAGTGGACGGTTCTGTCTTGGGTTCCGTCTTAGGTTCTGTCTTCGGTTCTGTTGACGGCTCCGTCTTGGGTTCCGTCTTAGGTTCGGTCTTCGGCTCTGTTGACGGTTCTGTCTTGGGCTCTGTCTTCGGCTCGGTGGACGGTTCTGTCTTGGGCTCCGTCTTCGGTTCCGTCGACGGCTCCGTCTTCGGTTCCGTCTTTGGTTCTGTCGACGGCTCTGTCTTCGGTTCTGTCTTCGGCTCGGTGGACGGTTCTGTCTTCGGTTCTGTCTTCGGCTCGGTGGACGGCTCTGTCTTCGGTTCTGTCTTCGGCTCCGTGGAAGGTTCCGTCTTTGGTTCCGTCTTTGGCTCTGTCGACGGTTCCGTAGACGGCTGGGTCACTGGCTTCGTCGTACTCTTCTCGTTGAGGAAGGCGCGGCTTTCGGCGTCGTTATAGACAACGACGGTCTCCCCCGCTTTCGTGATCTCTGCATAGTGAGCAGACGTGTCCCGCAGGAACCCTTCCGGCGTCTTCGTCTCGACGACCAGGTACGCGCCGACGGGAAGGTCTGTCATCTCATAGACTCCCTTCTCCACTTCCTTCATGGTCCCGAGCTTTTTGCATTTCGACTCGTCCAGCGTCTTGAGTTTTTCCGGGTTTTCGTAGACGGCGAATTCACCGCCGGTCAGTTTGTTTTCCGGGTAGTCCTTGTCGACCTTGGTCAGGGTGAGCTTGCCGACCGGCAGGGCTTCGGTCTTTGCCTTGGCATAGGCCGTGAAGTCCTCGCTGAGGTTCTGGCCGTAAGCGACCAGGTCCTGTTTCCCCTGCCCGTTCTTATTGACGTTGCCGTCGCTCCAGACGACCATGGCCGAGGTCGGGACGTTGTGGTCCGCCCGGAACTCGACGGTCCCGTCGATCGGCTTCGACGCGGAGATGGTCAGGTCATTGCCGTTTTTGGCGAACGTCAGTCCATCGCCCTTGAACTCCCACTTCGAGAGGACGCCGTTCTTGTCGGTCACCGTCGTCTTATACTGTTTCGAGGCGGTGTCATACTTCAGCGTGAAGGTCTCCGCGAGACCCCCGTTCTGGTTCACGAACGACGGGCAGAGCAGTTCCGCTTTCACTTTCTTTTCGATGTCCGCCATCTGGCTGTAGATGTCGGAGCGGATGGGGTTCCCGTCCGTCACGAACCCGTCGACCGACACGTACCCGTTTTGCACGGGCAGCCGGTTGAAGTTCGGGTCCCGCTCCCCGATGATGGACTCCCAGATGAGGAGCTGGGTCGCCCAGTATTTGGCGAGCTGCGCCCGGCCGCCGCTGTTCTGCGTGACCCAGGTGTTCAGGTTGCAGGTGCCGTGGTAGCCGTGGTACAGGATGGCGGCGATGAGTTTTCTCTGCCACTCACCGCTGAGCGTGCCATTCCAGGCGAACTTGCCCCGGAAGTAGCTGACGACATCGCCCTGCTGCGACAGGGTGTCTCCCGTATGCAGGCTCGACGGCGGTTCCAGACAGTAAACGGCGTTGCCGGTGCTGTAATCGTCGAGGATCTTGACGGTGAAGTACGTCTCCACGTGGACGGTCCACCCGTTCATGAGTTTCAGTTCCGGATGGCCCCAGTTTTTGTTGGAATACTGATTGTCGGAGCCGCGCGGGATGTTGGCGATCTGCACCGTGACCGTCTGGGCCGCCAGCGCGCTCAGTCCTGCCACGCCGGTGCCGACGACCAGGACGATCGCCACCAGAGCGGCGAGGACCCGGGTCCTCAGATTGTTCGTTTTCAATAGAGTCTCCTTCTTTCCTTTCTCCCCATGCCGGCTCTGCGGCGGAGCCGAAACAACGTGGTCCATGTTTGCCGATCTTTTCTGAAACGCTGCTTACTGGCCGGAGTGTAACGTCGTCGTCAGGATCGACCGGTCCGGCTCCGCGGCAGAAACGGCACAGGGTGGCATTCCGGCTGACCGCCCTGTCAGCCGATGAGTTCGATCTTGTCCGCGACGATCTTGAAGTGGGTGCGCTTCTGACCGTCCTTCTCGTAGTTCTCGTTGTGCGGGATGCCGGTCAGCAGGATCCGGCTGCCCTTCTTCAGGTACTGCTGTCCCCAGACGGCAAGCATATCCCAGCAGACGACGTCGAAGAACTCCGGGTCCTTTTCCTTCCCGTTGTCATTGTTGGCCACGCCGAACGTCAGCCGTTTGAGCATGACGTTCTCATCCGCCCTGGAGGCCAGTTCCTTGAGTTCCGGGTCCCTTGTGAGGCGGCAGGTCATGGTGATGCGTCTCATCGTGTCATCCTTCCTTTCTGTTGTTGTGATCAGACTGTTTTTCGAACGCTCGTCATTGTAGCGCAAAAAAACGCCCCCGGCGGGTTTCCCCGTGGGAGCGGTCGAAAAATGCAAACGAACGGTCGTTATGTTGAAAAAAACTCAAACATAACGACCGTTCGGCGGTTACAAGTATTTACAAAGGGAGGTTCATCGCCCACACCTTTACATGAGCTCGCAGATGAGGTTCGAGAACCGGACCGGGTCTTCCACCGGAAGGCCTTCGATGAGCAGCGCCTGGTCGTAGAGGAGTTCGGCGTAGTCGAAGATCTTCGTGGGGTCGTCCGTATAGAGCGCCTGCAGCTTTTCGAAGATGGGGTGCTCCGTGTTGACTTCCAGGACCTTCTGGGCCTTGATGCGGTTGTCCGCGTTCATCTGCTGGGAGAGGACCTTTTCCATCTCGATGGAGATGCCGCCCTCGGAGGACAGGCAGACCGGATGGCTCTTGAGTCGGTTGGACGCCTTGACGGCAGTGACTTTTCCGTCGAGCGCTTCCTTCATCGCCCGGAAGAGGTTCTTGTTCTCCTCGTCCTTCTTCTGGAGAGCTTCCTTGTCCTCTTCGGTCTCGAGACCCAGGTCGTCGTCGGAGACGGAGCGGAACTCCTTCTCGTCGTAGACGAAGAGCGTCCGGACACAGAACTCGTCGACGTCCTCGGTCAGATAGAGGATCTCGTAGCCCTTGTCGGCGACCAGTTCGGTTTGCGGCAGCTGGGCGATCTTCTCAGGCGTGTCGCCGCAGGCGTAGTAGATGTACTTCTGGTCTTCCTTCATCCGGCTGACATAGTCGTCGAGGGTCGTGTACTTGCCGTCCTCAAAGCTCGAGCGGAACAGGACGAGGTCGCTGAGCTCCCGGCCGTGCACGCCGTAGTCCGCGTACGTGCCGAACTTGATCTGCGTGCCGAAGGCCTCCCAGAACTGCTCGTACTTCTCGCGGTCTTTGCGGAGCATGGTCTTGAGTTCGTCGTGGATCTTCTTTTCAAGCCGCTTCTCGATGACCTGGAGCTGGCGGTCCTGCTGCAGCATCTCACGGGAGATGTTGAGGGACAGGTCCTCCGAGTCGACAAGGCCGCGGACGAAGCGGAACCACTCCGGCAGGAGTTCTTTGCAGTTCTCCATGATCATGACGCCGGAGGCATAGAGTTTCAGGCCGACTTCATAGTCTTTCGAATAGAAGTTCATCGGGGCCTTGGCCGGGACGAACAGGAGCGCGGTATAGGTCGCGGCGCCTTCCGTCGCGGAACGGATGGTCAGCAGCGGGTCGTTGGCGTCGTAGAAGGTGTCTTTGTAGAAGTTCGCGTACTCCTCGTCGGTGACTTCGGACTTCTGCTTTTTCCAGATGGGGCTCATGGTGTTGAGCACCTTGATCTCCTTGTATTTCTCGTACTCGTCCTCCGTGCCCTCTTTGAGCCGCGATTCGGTGCACGCCATGCGGATCGGGTAACGGATGTAGTCGGAGTACCGCTTGACGAGACGGCGGAGCTCGAACTCATCGAGGAATCGGGAGTAGCGTTCGTCGTCGGTGTCCTCCTTCATCGTCATGGTGATGGTGGTGCCGTGGCCGTCACGCTCCGCTTCCTTGATGGTGTAGCCGTCCGCGCCGGTGGAGGTCCAGAGCCAGGCCTGCTCTTCCCCGAACGCTTTCGACAGGACTTCGACTTTCTGCGAGACCATGAAGGCCGAGTAGAAGCCGCCACCGAACTGACCGATGATGTCGATGTCCTCCGCTGCCTTCTCGTCGTCCGCGCCCTCTTTGAAGAGGCCGGAGCCGGACTTGGCGATGGTGCCGAGGTTGTCCGCCAGTTCGTCTTTCGTCATGCCGATGCCGTTGTCGGAGATGGTCAGGGTCCGGGCGTCTTCGTCCACCGAGATCTCGATGGCAAAGTCGGTCCGGGACAGGCCGCTGATGTTATCCGTCAGGGACTTATAGTAGAGCTTGTCCATGGCGTCGCTCGCGTTCGAGATGAGCTCGCGCAGGAAGATCTCCTTGTTGGTATAGATGGAGTTGATCATGAGGTCCAGAAGACGTTTGGACTCCGCTTTGAATTGTCGTTTTGCCATTGTGTCTTACTTCCTTTGTTCCGGGGCGATTTACCCCTGCATGTGTTTAGCACTCTTTTCGCAAGAGTGCTAATCTATCTAGTATTATATCTCTTTATAAGAAAAAAGCAAGGGCTTTGCGAAAGGTTTTTTCGCAAAGCCCCGTGGTTTTTGGGACGTTTCTCAGGCGAGGGTCGCCTCGAGCACGACCGGGTTGTGGTCGGAGTAACGGAACCCTTCGTCGAGCGTCTGGACGGACCGGACTTCGACGTTCCCGGAGACAATGAATCCGTCGATCATATAGTACTGGAACGCCTCTTTATCGGAGCCTTCGTAGGGTTTGTCCAGGCTCCGGCAGGTGGGGACGGACGGGTCCATGAGGAGCGAGAACTCCGGTTCAAAGACTTTGGCGTCCACCATGCCGACTTTCCACATGCCCTCCTGATAAGGATACATGGAGTCGTCCACGTTGGAGAACCGCTGGTTGAAGTCGCCCGCGGCGATGACATAGTTGCCCTTCTCCGCTTCGCTCCGAAGCACGTCCAGCAGCATTTTCGTCTGGGCCTCTTTTCCCTCTCCGGAGTCGTATGCCTCCAGATGCAGGTCGACGAAGACCAGTTCTTTGTCACTGTCCTTTAGGGGGACGCGGCTGACCAGCAGACAGCGTTTCAGGTTGGCGGTCCGCATCGGCCAGGTGAAGGGCACGGGCAGCTGGACCCGTGTGGCGGTCTCGATGCCGAACCGCGACAGGGTCTGCAGGTTCATATGTACCTCTTTGAGGGGCGGCAGCGGGTACGGCACGAAGGGAGAGGCGTGGTAAAGGCTCTCGACCTCGGTGTCGTCGTTGAAAAGGTCAGACATGACATCCGTCTCA
>JAZOTY010000045.1:0-2262 GCA_045657845.1 Acutalibacteraceae bacterium
TGCCATATCCGTTCCTCCTTTAGAAGGTTTACTCTTCCGATTTCATTCTCCGGAACAGGTTCGCAATCATCGCCCCGGAGATGTTATGCCAGACACTGAAGATGGCGCCGGGTACGGTCGCCATGGCGAGGTTCGGGAACGCGGTCCCGGCCAGGGACGTCGCGAGCCCGGAATTCTGCATGCCGATCTCGACCGCCAGCGCTTTCCGTTTGCTGAGCGGCAGCTTCAGAAGCTTCGCCAGCAGATAGCCGCAGCCATACCCGCACAGGTTGTGGAGGATGACCACCACGAAGACGATGGCTCCGGTCGTCAGGATCTGCTCCGCGTTGTGGGACACGACGGACGCCACGATCAGCGTGATCGCCGCCACCGCCAGTACGATGACCGCCATGTAAGTCCCGATAAAGTCGGACAGTTTCTTCAAAACGTATTTCTCTCCTTCAGGCGATTCACTCTTCCAGTATGGTTGCAATGTCTCCGTTCAGGAGGATGCTGCGGTGTTCGAGTTCCACCGGGCAGTACGCCTCGCCGTAGTTCACGCAGGCGTAAACGGCATTCTCGTTGGCCAAAGCCATGGCCCAGAACGGGTATTTGATGATGACCGGTGTGTTCGCTCCGACGCCCAGTTCCAGGAACAGGACGTGCAGCCCGTTGTGCCGGCGAAGGAAGTCGGCATAGGCAGCGGATGCCCGGTGCCAGCCTTCATCTTCGACAAAGCTGTCATCGGCACGCAGGTTCATCTTCACATCGGACCCGTCCTCCGGACTGTGCGGGACGAGTTCGGACGGGATCCGCATCTTCAGAGAACCGTCTTCCGGCGGGACGAACACCCCGTCTTTGTTTGTCACGAAGCCCTGAGCGCGCATCGCCTCCATGGTCCAGTCCTCGTTGTCGTAGGTTTTCTGTACCAGCGGGTCGACGCTCTGGAAAAGGCCGTAGTCCCCCTGGGTGTAAAACAGCCGTTTTCGGTCGAACCCGGCTCTCTGGAACTGATGGTCCACGTTGGTCGTGATGACAAAGTAGTCCTTGTCCCGGACCAGTTCGAGCAGCTGGTCGTACAGCGGTTTCGACGGGCTGACGAAACGGTTGATGTAGATGTTTCGGGCCCAGTACGCCCAGGACACTTCGGGCTCGAGCTGCATGACATAGAATCCGCCGGAGTACATGTCGTGGAAACCGTACCGGGCTTCGAAGTCGTCAAAGTACTTTCGGAACCGTTCGCCGCTGTATTCGAACCCGGCGGCGGTGGAAAGCCCCGCGCCGGCACCGATGACGACCGCATCCGCGGTCGCGATTTCTTCCTTCAGCCGTGCCAGATCGGACGCGCTCATGCCGGAACCGAACGCCATTCGCCGGCTGATGCTCCGCACACCGCGCATGCCCAGTTCGATGGTTTCCGTGTAGCCGTTCGGCTGCTTAATGGAGAAGTTCATGATAGAGCTCCCTGTCCTCGTCTTTGAATACATTGAAAACGACCCGGTCCATGGCGCATTCGTGGGTAGCCAGCCAGTCGGTGACCGTGGCGACGGCGATCTCCGCCGCCCTCCGGTTCGGGAACCGGAACACGCCGGTCGAGATACAGCAGAACGCCACGCTGCGAAGCCCCTCTTCGAGGCACAGGTCCAGCGTGTTGCGGTAGCAGTCCGCAAGGTCCTGTTCGAGCTCCGGAGTCAGTTGGGACTGCACGATGGGTCCCACGACATGGATGACCTTGTTCGCCGGAAGGTTGTAGGCGTCGGTCAGCATGGGGACCGCGGTCGGCTGTTCGTAGTCGGAACCGTAACGGACCTTCAGCTGGTTCATCTTGCGGGCACATTCCGCGCGCAACTGGATGCCGGCGAACGTGTGGATGCAGTTGTCGATGCAGGTGTGCATCGGGACAAAACAGCCCAGCATCTGCGAGTTCGCCGCGTTGACGATGGCGTCGACGGCCAGACGGGAGATATCGCCCTGCCAGATCGACATGCCGTCCTTCCAAACAGGAATGTCTGCCAGGCCGACGATGCCCTTTTCTTCCGCCCGCTCCCGTAGGTATTCATCCTGCACCTCGAGCACTTCAGAAGCCATGCCCCGCGGCATGCGGATGTTCATGAGAGACCGCAGGACCTCACGTTTCCCCTCAGCGTCCACCGGAGTCTGCAGGTCCCGGTATTCTCCCGAGTCCGCTTTGAACTCCTCGACGAGGTATGCGAGCCGTTCGTTTTGCGTCATGTCTTAGTTCCTTCCGTTGCGGCGATTCACTTCACCAGTTCCGCACCCATG
>JAZOTY010000046.1:0-2610 GCA_045657845.1 Acutalibacteraceae bacterium
GGAAAGCTACGACAAACTGGTCCTCGCGACCGGGTCGTCTCCCCTGCGGCCGCCGATCCCGGGCATCGACTCCCCGCGGATCCACACCCTCTGGACCGTCGCGGACACCGACCTGTTCCGCTCCATGGTCTATGAGCAGAAAATCAAAACGGCCGTCGTGGTCGGCGGCGGGTTCATCGGCCTCGAGATGGCCGAAAACCTGAAGGAAGCCGGCGTCGACGTCACCATCCTCGAGGCGATGGACCAGGTCATGGCCCCTCTGGACTTCGAGATGGCGCAGATGCTCCACGGAGAGATCCGCGACAAGGGCATCCGCCTCGAACTCGGCGACCCGGTCGACTCCTTTGAAGACAAAGGCGATACCGTCGTCACCACTCTGAAGAGCGGCACGACGGTCGAAGCGGAGCTGGTCGTCCTGTCGATCGGCGTCCGCCCGAACAGCGGCATCGCGAAAGACGCTGACCTTCCGCTCAATGCGCGGGGCGGCATCCTCGTCGACGACTACATGCAGACCGAAGACCCGAACATCTTCGCGGTCGGCGACGTCGTCGAAGTCCTCGACTTCAACACCGGCGGGCGCACCATGGTCCCGCTGGCCGGCCCGGCCAACAAGCAGGGCCGCATCGTGGCGGACAACCTCGCCGCCGTCGCGAGAGGCGAGAAACCGCACACCATGTACGCCGGCACGCAGGGCAGTTCGGTCGTCAAAGTGTTTGACTACACCGCCGCCTCGACCGGCCGGAACGAGAAGGCGCTCATCGCCGCAGGACTTGAAAAAGGAAAAGACTACGACGTCGTCTACGTCACCCAGAACCACCACGCGGGTTATTATCCCGGCGCGCTGCCGATGGTCATCAAGCTGATCGTCGAGAAGAAAGACCCGACCGACAGTCATATCCTCGGCGCGCAGATCGTCGGCTATGACGGCGTTGACAAGCGCATCGACACGCTCGGCGTCGCCATGCGTCTCGGCGCCACGGTTGACGACCTCACCGACCTCGAACTCGCTTACGCTCCGCCCTATTCCTCCGCGAAGGACCCCGTCAACATGGCGGGCTTCGCGGCACAGAACGCGCTGCGAGGACTCGTTCAGTTCTCGGACTGGAACTTCGACGAGACGACACCGGATGCTGTCATCCTGGACATCCGGGAAGACGCGGAACGGATGGTCTCGAAACTGCCGGACGCGGTGGAGATCCCGCTCGGCGAACTCCGCGACCGGATGGACGAGCTCGACAAAAACAAGACGTACATCGCCTTCTGCGGCATCGGCGTTCGCGCCTACAACGCGGCCCGGACGCTCGCCAACAACGGGTTCAAACACGTTCTCGTCTACCCCGGCGGCACCCGCCTTTACTATGCCACCCACAAGAAACCGGTCCCGGTCATCCAGCTGCCCACGCTGGACCAGCCGGCACCCGCGAAGGAGGAATTCACCATGCCTGCGGACGCAAAGAAGATCTCGCTCGACTGCATCGGGCTCCAGTGCCCCGGTCCCATCGTCAAAGTCTATGAGGCCGTCAACACCATGAACGACGGCGACACCCTCGAAGTGTCCGCCTCTGACCCGGGATTCGTCCGGGATATCGGCGCCTGGTGCCAGACGACCGGCAACACCCTCATCTCCGCCGGCAAGGAGGGCAACGAATACAAAGCCGTCCTCATGAAGGGCCTGACCGGCGGACCCGCCGCGGCCGAGACCGGATCGACCGTCGTCCCCGGCAGGACCGACAGCGAAAAGACCATCGTCGTCTTCTCCGGCGACATGGACAAGGTCATGGCCTCGTTCATCATCGCGAACGGCGCCGCCGCCATGGGCAAGAAGGTCACCATGTTCTTCACGTTCTGGGGCCTTGCCGCTCTGCGGAAACGCCCCGCGCCGAAAGTCTCCAAAGGACTCATTGAACACGCCTTCGGCATCATGCTCCCGAAGGGCGTTGCCCACATGGGCATCTCCAAGTGGAACATGGGCGGCATGGGCGGCGCCATGATGCGCTGGGTCATGAAGCAGAAGAACGTCGACACCCTGCAGACCCTCATGGACACCGCCATGAAGAACGGCGTCACCATCCAGGCCTGCTCCATGAGCATGGACGTCATGGGCATCAAGGAAGAGGAACTCATCGACGGCATCGAGATCGTCGGTGTCGGCACCTACCTCGGCGCCGCGGAGACCGCGAACCACAACCTGTTCATCTGATCGACACATACATCCATCTCTCACCCCTGCAACCGACAGGACCTGCTGCCCCTTCGCAGCAGGTCCTGACTTTTTCTCCCGTCTCCAACTCCACAGACCTCGCCAAACTTGTATTTACCGGGCATTCCAAGCTTTCATATGCGCCCTTCGGGTGTGGGTGCCAGCGGTTTGCAGCGCTGTCAAGGGGCTCGCTCGCTCCGCGACAGGCAACTACCCACCGCGTTGCCTGCCCTTGACCGCACTTCCACCCGCCGGCATGGGGCAAACAACAGGCCAAAGGGGCACTCCGGCCCTTCGGCCTGCAGGAAACCATGTGCGCGTTAATGTGTTCTGATGGAAAAGCAACCCTTTTCCTCGATATCCGCTTTTGCGGTTGCCTTTTTTCGGAGAAACAACCTGGGTTTCGGTGA
>JAZOTY010000047.1:0-31079 GCA_045657845.1 Acutalibacteraceae bacterium
ACCTGCCCATCATCAACCCCAACGTGGACTCCATGACCGGCGCGGTCCGGGCGTTCCGGGTCCTCCGGGGCATCGATGAGAACTCCCTCGACTACATCGAGGCATACCAGAATTACACCCCGCCGACCTCCGGCGGAGCAGCGCCGGCAGGCGCGGCTCCCGGCGGCACGTCTCCGGCTCCGGCCGCGGGCTCCGGCTCCGCGAACACCGCCGGCGCATCGCCCCTGCAGAACGCGGTCCTGAAAGGTCTGAAGACCGAAGGCGCGAACGCGACCAGAGCGATGCTGGAGACGAAGGACCCGCTGTCCATCGTCAATGAAGAGCTCATCCCGGCCCTCGACAAAGTCGGCGCGGATTTCGAAGCGGGGAAGATCTTCCTGCCGCAGCTCATCCAGAGCGCCAACGCGGCGCAGGAATGCTTCACGGTCATCAAAGAGGAGATCGCCCGCACCGGCTCCGGCAGTGTCAGCAAGGGCAAGGTCATCCTCGCCACCGTCAAAGGGGACATCCACGACATCGGGAAGAACATCGTGAAGGTCCTCCTCGACAACTACGGTTACACGGTCATCGACCTCGGCCGCGACGTCGACCCGAAGGTCATCGTGGAGACGGCCCTCAAAGAGGACATCGAGGCGGTCGGCCTGTCGGCCCTGATGACCACGACCCTCGCCAGCATGGAGGAGACCATCGCCCTGCTTCGGAAGGAGCCGGCGCTCCGGAATGCCGACGGCACCAGCAAAGTCAATGTCATGGTGGGCGGCGCGGTCGTCACACCGGACTACGCCGAGCGCATCGGCGCGGACTTTTACTGCCGGGACGCCAAGGCCACGGTCGACGCCTGCAAATCGGTTTTCAAGAATTAAACTTCAATTAAAGTTCGTTATATAAAGTTTAGATGACGTACATCGCCAACACCGGGAGGAAACCATGAGACTTTTACTTGCAGAAGACGAGAAGATGCTGTCTGACGCGCTCGTCACCATGCTCACGCACAACAACTATTCGGTCGATGCCGTTTACAACGGCCAGGACGCCCTCGACTACCTCGAGACCGGGGACTACGACGGGGCCATCCTCGACATCATGATGCCCAAGATGGACGGACTGACCGTTCTGCGGAAGATCCGCGCCGAGGGGCTGACTCTGCCGGTCATCATGCTGACCGCAAAGTCCGAGGTGGACGACCGTGTCGAAGGTCTCGACGCCGGTGCCGACGATTATCTCACGAAACCCTTTGCCATCAAGGAACTGCTGGCGCGCATCCGGTCCATGACCCGCCGTCAGCCGGAGCTCTCGGACTCCGTCCTCAAGTTCGGCAACCTGTCCCTCGACCGTTCCGACTACGAACTGGCCGGTCCGGACGGGTCCACCAAACTTGCCAACAAGGAATTCCAGATCATGGAGATGCTCATGACGAACCCCGGACAGGTCATTTCGACAGAGCGCTTCCTCGAGAAGATCTGGGGCTATGACACCGACGCGGAAGTCAATGTGGTGTGGGTCTACATCTCCACCCTGCGAAAGAAACTCGCGAATCTCGGGACCTCGGTCCAGATCAAAGCCGCGCGCGGCGTCGGATACTCACTGGAGGATAAAGCATGATCGAACGGATCCGCAAACGGTTCATCCACGTGACGATCCTCTCCGTTCTGGTCGCGCTGCTGCTCATCATGGGCACATTCAACTTTGTGGCCTTTCGCAGCGTGCAGACCAACGCCGATCTCATCCTCGATCTGATGGTGAACAACGGAGGCGATTTTCCGGACCGTATCCCGGAGGAGTACAAAGGCATCATCGAAGGCTTCGGCAACGCCGCCACGTACGCGAACGATGACTTTGACCGGGACGACTTCGACGCGCGGAGTCGGTACTTCAACAACGGGACCATCCAGGGCGACCGCCACCGGACGTTTTCCGCGGTGACGGACGAGACCCCGTATGAGACCCGATACTTCAGTGTGGTCCTCGATGACCAGGGAGAGCCGCTGTCGGTGAACACCGGACGGATCGCCTCGGTCAACGCGAAGGACGCCACCCGCTATGCCCAGAGCCTGCAGCACATCGGCGCGACCGAATCCGGTTTCCTCGGCATCTACCGGTACCGGGTCCAGAAAGTGCAGGACGGGACGATGTACCTGTTCCTCGACTGCTCCTCAGACCTTTATAATTCCATCTATATGCTCATCGTGAGCCTGATGATCGCCGGAGCGGCACTGCTCCTCATCTCCATGCTGGTCATCCTCTTCTCGAAGCGGGCCATCCGCCCCATCCAGGAGAGTTACGACAAGCAGCGGAAGTTCATCACCAATGCCGGCCACGAACTCAAGACGCCCCTCGCCATCATCGACTCCTGCACAGAGGTCCTGGAGATGACCGACGGAGAGAACAAGTGGACGGAAGGCATCCATGAGCAGGTCGAACGATTGACCGCGATGACCGGAGAACTCATCTCCATGGCCAAGATGGCGGAGAGCGACCTCGAACTCAACAAACGGGACCTCGACCTCTCGGAACTCTGCCGGGAGACCCTCGAGCCCTTCGGCCTCATGGCGGAAGAACAGGGCCTCGGTTACGTGATGGACATCACGCCGGACATCCCGTTCTTCGGCAACGAGCAGACGCTCAAGCAGCTGTGCTCCATCCTCGCGGACAACGCCGTGAAGTACGCCGTCCCCGGGACCACCATCTACATGACGCTCAAGAAGCGGGGCCGCAGGCTCCACCTCTCGAGCGACAACGTGGCGGAGGGGATCAAAAAAGGCAACCGCAACGAACTCTTCGAACGGTTCTACCGGGGCGACACGTCCCACAGCCAGGAGACGAAGGGGTACGGCATCGGCCTTTCCATGGCGCAGACCATCACCGAACTGCACAACGGCCGCATCTCCGCGAACAGCGAAGACGGCGAACGGCTCAAGATCACCGCGTCCTTCCCCGAACGCGGCGGCAGCGCCAGGTCCATCCGCAAGGTCGCGAAGCAGCAGGAAAAATACCTCAAAAAGAACGCGAAAGAAGAGGAGAAACACCTCGCGAACGCATGATCCAATATAAAAACGAGTCCCCGAAAGCGGTCCGATCCGGAACGCATCCGGGGACTTTTTTTGCGCCAAAGGCAAATTTTAAGTTATTTTTAACTAAAATCTGAGTTTCGTTTTAGGTAAGTTGCCTAAACTGTTCGCTGTAAGGAAACAACAGGAGGACACAACCATGGGAGTTACCAATGTGTTCGCCCGAAAGGAACTCAAATACCGGCTGACCGCGTCGCAGGACCGCTTTCTCCGGGAAGCGCTCGCGCCCTATGTCACACCGGACCGGTACGGCGAAAGCACCATTTGCAACATCTACTACGACACCCCGGACTTCCGGCTCATCCGCAAGTCCATCGAGAAACCCGTCTACAAGGAAAAACTCCGGCTACGGAGTTACGGTCCCGCGGGACCGGATGACAACACGTTCCTCGAACTCAAAAAGAAGTATAAGGGGATCGTCTACAAACGGCGGATCTGCCTTCCGGAGCGGGACGCGATGAACTACCTGAACGGTACATCGCCCCTGCCGGAACAGAACCAGATCTCGAGAGAACTCGACTGGTTCCTTGCCTTTTACGGCGACCTGCAGCCGGCGGTCTACCTCAACTATGACCGGACGGCATACTACTCCAAAGAGGACCCGGACCTGCGGATCACCTTTGACCGGAACATCTGCTTCCGGACCGACGACCTATCTCTGCAGAGCCTCCCCGGCGGGCGATTCGTCATCCGTCCCGGAGAGAGCATCCTGGAGATCAAGGCGGCCGGCGCCATGCCCCTGTGGCTCACGGCACTGCTGACTCAGGCGAACGCGCAGAGAACTTCGTTCTCAAAATACGGGACCGCTTACCAGATGCTGCTGGAAGAGGGAAACGAACACACGATTATTACAGGAGGGACCTTAAGTGCTTGAAGAATTGTTTACGAGCGTCATTGCCACGGAAGGCATCGCCGTCTCCAGCTTTCTGACCTGCCTCGCGGGTTCGCTGGTGCTCGGCGCCATCCTCGCCTTCGTGTTCACTTATAAAAGTAAGACCGATTACACCAAAAGTTTTGTGGGCACCCTGCTTATCCTGCCCGCCGTCGTGGCCATCGTCATCATGATGGTCAGCGGCAGCATCGGTACGGGCATCGCGGTGGCCGGCACCTTCTCACTGGTCCGGTTCCGCTCGATTCCCGGGACGGCCCGGGAGATCAGCGCCATCTTTCTTGCCATGGCCGTCGGCCTGGCCTGCGGCATGGGGTATCTCGGCTTCGCCGCCATTTTCACGGCGGTCATGTGCATCGTCACCCTGGTCTACAACCTCACGACCCTCGGGGAACACAGCTCGGACAGCCTCGACAAGCTGGTCCGCATCACGGTCCCGGAAGATCTGGAGTACGGGACGGCGTTCGCCGACCTGTTCGACCGGTACACGACCGAAGCCAGACTCGTCGGTGTCAAGACGACGAACCTCGGCAGCCTCAACCGGCTGTCCTACAACATCCGACTGAAAGAAGCGGGCACTGAAAAATCGCTGATCGACGACCTGCGGGTCCGCAACGGCAATCTCGAGATCAACATGATGGTCCGGGGCGCCGGGGAAGGAGAGACACTTTGATGAAACTTTTTTATCATAAACTGACCGCCGTTCTGGTGGCGCTGGCCATGGTCCTGGTCCTCGCCGCCTGCGGCTCCAAGACGACCTCGGACGCGCAGAGCGCGGAAGGCGCGAAGACCGAAGTGACGGAGGAGAGCACTCCGAAGTCCACCAATACCGACCTGTTCACGGACCGGGACCTCGACCCGTCCTATACGGACGCGACGACGCTTGACCTTTCCAAGGAATCCGCGTCCGAAGTGACCATCTCCAAAGCCGGCACCTACATCCTGACCGGCACCTACAACGGGCAGGTCGTCGTCAATGTCGGCGACCAGGACAAAGTCCAGCTGGTCCTCGACAACGTGACCATCGCCAACAACGACAGTGCCGCCATCTATGTGCAGGCGGGCGATAAAGTCTTTGTCACTCTGAAAGACGGCTCGACCAACAAGATCTCATCGAGCGCGACGTTCGCTTCCGCGGACGCCGACACCGGCGACAACATCGACGCCGCCATCTGGTCGAAAGCCACGCTGACCGTCAACGGCACCGGTAAACTGACCGTCACCTGCGACAACGGTCACGGCATCGTCTCGAAAGACGACCTCAAAGTGACCGGCGGCACCCTCAAAGTCGACGCCGCCAAAAAGGCGCTGGCCGGCAAGGACAGCGTCCGCATCCACGACGGCGTCCTGGACCTCACGGCCGGTGACGACGCCATCCACACCAGCAATGAGGAAGATGAGAGCAAAGGCTTCGTCTACATCGAAGGCGGCACCCTCACCCTCGACTCCGGGGACGACGCCATCCACGCCGAGACCGATCTCACCATCGTCGGCGGCGTCATCGACATCACGAAGTCCGAAGAGGGCCTGGAAGGTCAGGACATCGCGATCAGCGGCGGCAAGATCGACATTGTCGCGTCGGATGACGGCATCAACGCCTCGGAGGGCGGCAGCGGCTCTGACAACACGGCAGACTTCGGCGGCTTCGGTCAGGGCGGCGGATTCGCCGACCACCAGAACGCGACGCTCACCATCTCCGGCGGCACCATCACAGTCAACGCCCAGGGCGACGCCCTTGACTCCAACGGCTCCATGACGGTGTCCGGCGGCACGACCTGTGTCAGCGGTCCCACCAACGGCGGCAACGGAGCCATCGACTGCGACAACGCAAGCATCACCGGCGGTACGGTCATCGCGGCCGGCTCCGCGGGCATGGCGATGAACTTCGGCTCGAACTCGACCCAGTGCTCCATGCTGGTCTCCTTTGACCAGGCGGTGTCCGGCGGCACGGAAGTCGTGCTGAAAGACAGCGACGGCAAGACCGTCCTGTCCTACACGCCGGAAAAGGACTTCCAGACGGTCGTGCTGAGCTCCGCGGGCATCAGGACCGGGGAGACCTACACGGTCACGGCCGGCAACCAGACCACCACTGTGGAGATGACCGACACCATCTACGGCTCCGGCGGTATGATGGGCGGCGGCCAGATGGGCGGCATGCAGGGCCAGGGCGGCCACGGTGGCTTCCGGATGGAACGCGCCCAGGGAGGCAATGCGCCGGACGCGCAGAGTTCCGCGACCACCGACGCGGAGAGCTCCGCGACCGTCTGATCGAAATTGCCTCTTGAGTCATTGCAAAAAAAGGCGTACAATAGCGTCCTGTCAGTTGAACTGACAGGGCGCGTTTTTTATAATTATGATAAGAATCCAAGAGGGGAGGGTACGCCGTGAAATCGTTCTTTCTGAACCTGTGGGAAGACATCAAAAACTTCTTCGGTCATTTCCGGGTCTATCTCAAATGGCTCGTGCTGGCACTGCTTCTGGGTGTGGTCCTGGGGCTCGTCGGCACCGGGTTCTATTACACGCTGTTCTATGCCGGTGAACTCCGGGAACAGCATCCCTGGCTCATCTGGCTCCTGCCGGTGGCCGGTCTCGTCATCGCTGCCCTCTACTATTTCTTCGATAAAAAACCGCAGACGGAGGAGAACAAAGGGACCAACATGGTCCTGGCCGCAGTGAACGGCGGGGAGGAGATCCCGTTCCGCATGACGCCTCTCATCTTCGTGTCGAGCGCCATTTCCCACGTGTTCGGCGCGTCGGTCGGCCGCGAAGGCGCCGCGCTGCAGATGGGCGCCAGCCTCGGCTCCACGGTCTCCCGTCTCCTGAAGTTCAATGAGAACGACCATAAGGTCCTCATCATGACCGGCATGAGCGCCGCGTTCGCCGCCATCTTCGGCTCGCCCCTGACGGCCGCGGTCTTCTCGATGGAGGTCATCTCCGTCGGAGTCATGTACTATGCGGCCCTGGTGCCCTGTACGGTGTCGGCACTGACCGCTCTGTACATCGCCAAACTGCTGGGAGTGCAGTACGCGCAGTACCACTTCGACCTCGTGCCGTCCTTCGGCCCCCTGAGTGCCGGGAAAGTCATGCTGCTCGGCATCCTCTGTGCCGTTCTCAGCATCGTCATCTGCTACACCCTCATCATCACGGAGCGGGGGATGCAGAACGTCTTCGACAACCCCTTCATCAAGATCTTCGTCGCCGGTACTGTCGTCGCGCTCCTGACGCTGCTCGTCGGGAACCAGGACTACAACGGCCTCGGCACGGCGGTCATCCTGCAGGCGGCAGCCGGACACGCGGTCTGGTACGCGTTCCTGTTGAAACTCGTCTTCACGGCCGTCTCGCTCGCCGGCGGATACCGCGGCGGTGAGATCGTCCCGTCCCTGTTCATCGGGGCCACGTTCGGCTGCTTCGCGGCCGGCTTCCTGGGGCTTCCGCCCTCCGTGGGCGCGGCCCTCGGCATGATCGCCGTGTTCTGCGGCGTCACCAATTCGCCGATCGCCTCGTTCATCATGGGCCTGGAGCTCTTCGGCGGGGAGGGCATGTGGATGTTCGGCCTCGTCGTCGCGGTCAGCTACATGCTGTCCGGCTATTACGGGCTCTACAAGAGCCAGCTCATCATCTATTCGAAATACCGTTCGGTCTATGTGCACCGGAAGGCGCACCGCTAAGGAGGGACCACGCATGGCAAAGAACTATTATATCTCGATCAGCCGTCAGAGCGGCTGCGGCGGACGCCTTGTCGGAAAAGCGCTCGCGGACCGTCTCGGCATCGCCTACTACGACAGAGACAACATCATCGATCTCGTGGCGGAGGACTGCGGTCTGGCCCGTCAGAGCGTCGTCGAACTCATGGAGCGCAAGACGTCGAGCCTGCTCTATGAGATGGCCACGTTCGCCAACACGAACCCGCTCGAGGAACAGGTGTTCCTCTCCAAGAACCGGGTCATCAACGCCCTGGCCGATGAGGGCTCCCTCGTCATCGTCGGCAGCTGCGGCGACTACGTCCTGCGGGAACGCGAAAACCTCCTGAAGGTCTTCCTGTACGGCAACGCCGAACAGCGCATCGACCGCATCGTGAACGTCTATCAGGACGTTCCCTCCCTCACGCCCCAGAAACTGAAGGCGATGGACAAGAACCGCGCGGACTACTACCGCTTTTTCACGTCCTACAAGTGGGGCGACTGGGCCAACTATGACATCCTGTTCAACACGGACCTCGGCCTCGACCCCGTGACCGACATGCTCGAACACATCGCCAGAGTGCGCTTTGGAGGTGAGGCTTAAGTGGCTGAAACTGCAGCAAAACACCTTCCGCCGAACCGGATGGGGACGGAGCCGATCCAGCCCCTCCTCATCAAGACCTCCATCCCGATGGTCATCTCCATGATGGTGCAGGCGCTGTACAATATCATCGACAGCCTGTTCGTCGCGCGCATCGAGGAAGATGCTCTGACGGCGGTCTCGCTGGCGTTCTCCATGCAGAACCTCATGATCGCTATCGCCATCGGGACCGGTGTCGGTTTCTCGGCCCTGGTCTCCAAGAGCCTGGGTGAGCGGAACTTCGAAATGGCCAACTATGCGGCGAACAATGCGATCCCGCTCTACGCCATCACCTATCTGTTTTTCCTCGTTGCAGGCCTGACGCTGGTCGAACCGTTCTTCGAACTGCAGCACGCCAGCGCGAACATCACCCAGTACGGCAACGACTACATGAAGCTGGTCCTCATCTGCTCCTTCGGGATGCTGATGCAGATCTGCCTCGAACGGATGCTGCTCGCGACCGGCAAGACCTTCTACAGCATGATCACGCAGGCCACCGGCGCCATCATCAACTGCATCATGGACCCGATCCTCATCTTCGGTCTCCTGGGCGCGCCCCGCCTCGAAGTCAAAGGCGCCGCCATCGCCACGGTCTTCGGACAGATCGTCGCCGCCGGCCTCGCGCTGTTCTTCAACCTGAAGGTCAACAAGGAGCTCACGCTCGCTTTCCGCTATATGAAACTGAAGGCCGCGGTCGTCCGCCGCATCTACGCGGTCGGTCTCCCGTCCATCATCATGGCCTCCATCGGCTCGTTCATGGTCTTCGGTCTCAACCGGATCCTGATGGCGTTCACGTCCACGGCAGCCGCCGTCTTCGGCGCCTACTTCAAGCTCCAGAGTTTCATCTTCATGCCCATCTTCGGCATCAACAACGGCATGGTCCCCATCGTCGCCTACAACTACGGCGCCCGGAACAAGTCCCGTGTCCTGGAGACGGTCAAGTATGCCGCCATCTACGCGATCGGCATCATGCTGGTCGGTCTCATCCTCTTCGAGACCATCCCCGGCCCGCTTCTGAAGTTCTATGACGCATCGCCCGAGATGCTGGCGATCGGCATCCCGGCGCTTCGCATCATCGCGACGCACTTCCTCATCGCCGGCGCCGCCATCATGATGTCCTCTTCGTTCCAGGCCCTCGGAAACGGCGTCTACAGCATGATCGTCTCCATCCTTCGTCAGATGGTCGCTCTGCTGCCGGCCGCCTACCTGCTGTCCCTCACGGGCAATCTCAACATGGTCTGGTGGGCGTTCCCCATCGCGGAAGTCGTTTCGTTCCTGACGTGCAGCTTCTTCATGCGGAAGATCATTCGCGAGAAACTCAACTTTGGCTCGGAGCCTGACGCGGCAGAGCCGATGAAGTCGGGCTCTGAGCAGGAAGAAATACAGAGCGTCGCGACGGGAAGAGACTGACCGAGCGAGGCGACAATATTTCTGACCGCAAAAGAACCAACAATCAAAAAAGACCTCCGCTCGGAGGTCTTTTCTTATGCCGTAATCGGCGATCTACTTGTGGTGGTGCAGGTCTACACCGGCCTGTTCATCGAGTTTCTCGATGGCTTCTTCGTACTGGTCTTTCGGGATCTCTCCGGTGTTTTTGCTGCCCTTGCCCCAGAGCTTCGACTCTTCGCCGTGGGCGATCCGGACAAGGTTCGAGCGGTGGCGCCAGAACGACATGGCGGGGTAGCAGAACGCCGCCAGCAGGATGCCGTAGTAGAAGTCCATGTGGAAGCAGAGGATGGCCAGACCGACGAAACAGAGGGCTTCGAAGGTCAGGGACGCCACACTCATCATGCGGCTCAGGACCATGACCAGCAGTGCCGGGATGCCGGCGATGAGGACGAGCCTCCAGTCGACCATCAGGAGGATGCCGATGGAAGCGGCCACGCCCTTGCCGCCGCGGAAGTGCATGTAGAACGGATAGTTGTGACCGAGGATGACGCAGAGACCGCAGCAGAGCTGCAGGAGGATGGCAGCGCCTTCGCTGCCGACCACGTCCGGTCCGAGGAACAGTTTGACGAGCAGGACGGCCAGGGCGCCTTTGGCGGCGTCGATGAGCAGGCAGACCATGCCGAACTTGAATCCGAAGACGCGGATGGCGTTCGTGGCGCCGGAGTTACCGCTGCCGTAGTCCCGAATGTCGACGTGCTTGATCGCTCTGCCGAGCAGGTAAGAGGGCTGCAGACAGCCGATGAGGTAAGAGCCGAGCAGGGCGAGGATAATATAAAGGATGAGAGTTGTTGACATAAGGGCCTCCGTGGTAAAATGATTTGCGATGCTTTAATAGGCTTCCTGATTCTCCCAGGAGTCCGCCAGGATGGCGTTGACCGTGAACCGTTCCGTTTTCGTACGGGACGTACAGGTGGAGAGGGTCAGGACCTGTTCCATACCCGTGATGGCGACCGTACCGGGGTCCACTTCGCTCTTGGTGATGATCTTCGCGAGCCAGTTCTGGAAGTCCGAATTTTTCGCGAACGTCAGGATGTAGACGTCATCGGACGTCTGTGCCGTAAAGCAGGAGACGATCTTATACTGGTACGTTCGGTCTCCCATGATGAGGTAAATGTACGGGTGGGAGTGGAAGTAATCTTTGTCTTTGTACTTTTTGAGTCCGCCGAACATGGCACCGTTTTTGGTGTTGTGACCGTAAATGAGGGTGTGCATGTCGGTGAGGTCGGGGTTGCTCAGTTCCGAGAAGAAGATGCTGCCGAACACGCTGTACTCTTTCGTGTACGTGTGGCGCAGATAGGTGTCATCGCTCTTCGACCACAGGACCGGGTAGGAGACCTCGGTGTCGGGGATGTAGATCCACCCCTTGACGTCCGGGTTCACCTGCTGGATCTTGGAGAGGTCGACGCGGAACCCCAGCCGGGATTTCGGCGCCTCGGGCGATGGATCGTCCTGCGTCAGGTACGTGTTCTGGGAGTCTTCATAGAATGAATCGCCTTCGTGATACTCAAAGAGGATCTTTCCGGCCTGGAACAGAGCAAAGAGGAAGATGCACAGGAAGATGACCTCAAGGGCCGTCAGAACGATGTTCCGACGCTGTTTCTTTCTGCTGCTCATACGATCCCTCCTTTGGAACGTAATAGCATTATATCACTTCTCTCCGAAATCGGAAGATGTTTTTCAAAGAAATACAACTTGGAACTCCCGGAGGTCCAGCGAACTCATGATCATAAACATCAGCAATCTTTCCAAATCCTTTGGCGACCGGCTCCTGTTCGAAAAGGCGAACCTTTCGGTCGAAAAAGGAGATATCATCGGTCTCATCGGCGCCAACGGCACCGGCAAGACGACGCTCTTCCACCTCATCACCGGGGCGGAGGAGCCGGACGACGGCGCCGTCATCCGGTCTCCCTTCACTACACTCGGCTATCTGGAACAGCACGTCTGCGCCGACTCCGACCGCACGACCTACGAAGAGACGCTTCTTGTCTTTTCCCACCTCTTTGAGATGGAAAAAGAGCTCGAACAGCTTCGGGAGGCGCTCTCCGGGGAACATGCGGGAGACCCGGCGCTCATCGCGAGACAGGAAGAGGTCCTCTCCGCGTATGAGGCGGGCGATGGACTGACCTACCGAAACCTCACCCGGGCCGTCCTCACCGGCCTCGGGTTCACTGACGAGGAACAGGGCCTTCCGGTCCGGAGCCTCTCCGGCGGACAGAAGTCCAAGATCGGACTGGCGAAACTGCTGTTGCAGAAGCCGGACCTCATGCTCCTCGACGAGCCCACGAACCACCTCGACATCGAGTCGGTGGACTGGCTCGAGAACTTCATCCAGTCAAGCAGCATCACGACCATCGTCATCTCCCATGACCGGTACTTCCTCAACAAGGTCTGCAACCGCATCGCCGAGATCTCTCTGCGCAAGCTCTATGTGACCGACGGGAACTACGACCGGCATATGGCGCTGAAGGCGGAGCGGGACCTGAGCCTGCAGCGCAACTACGACAACACGATGGCGGAGGTCCACCGCATCGAAGGCATCATCGAACAGCAGCGGCGCTGGAACCGGGAGCGGAACATCCGCACGGCGGAGAGCAAGCAGAAGCAGATCGACCGCCTCACGAAGGACCTCGAAAAACCGGAGTACGAGCGGTACGACTTCTCCTTCTTCTTTGACCCGGACAGCGTCAGCGGGGAAGAGGTCCTCGATGTGGACCATCTCTCCATGGAGTTCCCGGGCAAGGTCCTGTACAAAGATGTGAGCCTCAACATCCGGCGCGGGGAGCGGGTCTTCCTCATCGGCGGGAACGGCATCGGGAAGACGACGCTCGTGAAGCAGATCCTGAAACGGGTCCGCGGCGTCCGCTTCGGAGTGGGCGTGACGGTCGGGTACTTCGACCAGCACCAGATGAACCTCTCCATGACCAAGACGGTCCTCGATGAGGTCCACGACATGTACCCGCGGATGACGGAGACCGAAGTCCGTTCCGCCCTCGCCATCTTCGGGTTCAAGGGCGACAAGGTCTTCGAGACCATCGAAACGCTCAGCGGCGGCGAGCGGGCCAAAGTGGCCCTCTGCCGGCTCATGCTGCGGCACTGCAACTTCCTCATCCTGGACGAGCCCACGAACCACCTCGACCTCTACTCGATGGCGGCCCTCGAAGAGGCGCTGTCCGGGTATGACGGCACGCTGCTCATCATCTCCCACGACCGCTATTTCATCAACGCGCTCGCCGACAAGGTCGTCGAACTGCGGCCGGACGGGGCGGAGACCTTCGCCGGCAACTTCGATGACTACCGCGCGGAAAAGGAACGTCGGGGCACGGCAGACCGTACATCGCCCGAGAAAACGGAAAAACAGATGGGGGCCGGCGGGCTCTCTTACCAGGAACAGAAGCGGCTGCGGTCCGAGCGGACGAAGAAAAAGACGGCGCTTCGCAAAGCGGAGAGCCGGATCTCGGAGCTGGAAGAGCAGATCGACGCGGTCTCGGAACAGCTGAGCGACGAGTCGATCGCCACCGACTTCGAGAAAATGACCGAACTCACGGCCCGGATGGCGGCGCTGAACGCCGACCTCGAGACCACGATGGCCGAGTGGGAATCGCTCGCCGAAGAAGTGGCAGATTTTGAGGATTAACGAACGGGGCAAAAGCCTATATAATAAAAGAGAGAAAACGTGACAAACACTCTGCCAAGGAGGATGTACGATGAACAACTATACTTTGAACGCCAGACTGACCTGCGGTGGGACCTCCATCGGGACGTCTGACCTCGAAAACGAATGGTTCGACCTTGCCCTCGAGCAGACCGACACCACGCTGAAGGCAGTCCTGACCGCGAAGAAGGACCTGGTCCTGAACGACTTCATGCTGACCACCGGCCGGACGTTCCGGGACAACGACCTGTTCTTTGCGAACGGGTTCCAGTCCTGGTCGACGACGGAAGAACACGACCGCAACGATGTGGCGGAAGGTCTGCCCAAAGTCGTCACCTTCAACCGGTTCGTGAAGACCCAGGCGGGACAGATGGGCGACTACGCCTACACCGAGTACGGCGTCCCCGGCTGTTTCCACTCCTTCACCTTCACTTACTTCCGCAAGAAGGGAAGCCATTTCATCGAACTCTGGGGCTCCCGTGCCGACCGGAACGGGTTCACCATCTTCGACGTCGACATGCCGCGCGGGCGATTCACGATCCGCAGAGAAGTGGACGGCACCGCACTGAAGGCGGGGGACACGTTCCTCATGTACGACCTTCTCGTCTGTGAGGCGGAGTACGAACAGGCCTTCGACACCTACTTCTTCGACTTCCTCGGCGTGAAGAAACCCCGTCTCGAACGGCTCGCCGGCTACACCTCCTGGTACAACTACTTCAGCAAGATCAATGAGGAGATCATCTATCGCGACCTGAACGGGCTCGACTTCGCGCAGGACCAGACGCAGATCTTCCAGATCGACGACGGCTATCAGGAGCACACCGGAGACTGGCTGATCACGGACAAGGAGAAATTCCCCCACGGCATGAAAGCCTGCGCGGACGCCATCCACGCCAAGGGCTACAAAGCCGGCATCTGGCTCGCGCCGTTCTGCGCCGCGACCAAGTCCAAAGTGGCGAAAGAGCATCCGGACTGGTTCATCAAGAATGAGAAGGGCCGCCGCATCCTGGCCCACTTCGGCTGGGGCTTCGCCTATGCCTTCGACATCTACAACCCCGGCGCCCGGGAGTACATCAAGCACTTCTTCGATGTCATCCTGAACGAGTGGGGCTATGACCTCGTCAAACTCGACTTCCTCTACAGCATCTGCGAGTACCCGCGTCTCGGGAAGAACCGCGGCCAGCTGATGGCCGACGGCATCGACCTCCTCCGGGAGGCCTGCGGCGACAAACTGATCCTCGGCTGCGGCGCTCCGCTCGGCTCCTGCTTCGGCATCTTCGACGCCTGCCGCATCGGCGCCGACGCCAACAAGGTGTACAGCGGCGACCTCCTCAACAAGCTGTCCCTGACCCGGGAGATCCCCTCGTCCCGCCACGCGATGGTCAACACCATCTTCCGCCGCTGCCTCGACGGCCGCGCCTTCGCCAACGACCCGGACGTCTTCTTCCTGAGAGACGACAACATCGAGTACAGCCTCACGCAGAAACTGCTGCTCGCCAAACTCAACGACATCATGGGAAGCATCATCTTCATGTCGGACAACGCGGGGAACTACGACCCGAAGGCGGCAGAATACCTCAAATATTTCTTCGCCGAGAAGGATTACTCGGTCCAGCTTGCCGAGTATGAGACCGCGGACGTCGTCCGCATCGAGTACACGGAAAACGGCGCGGCGAAGACACTGCGCCTGAACCTGGCGGACGGAAGCAGCAACATCATGGAGAATCTGTAAATGACCTATCAGGAAGCAATCGCCTATATCGAAGACTATACCTGGAGCACCACACGGCTCGGCCTCGACCGGACCGTGGAACTCCTGCACCGCCTCGGAGACCCGCAGAAGGACCTGAAATTCGTCCATGTGGCGGGCAGCAACGGCAAGGGGAGCACCTGCGCCATGCTGTCGTCGGTCCTGCGGGAAGCGGGATATAAAACGGGACTCTATACATCGCCCCATGTCCTCTGTTTTGAGGAACGCCTGCAGGTGAACGGCCGGTACATCCTCCGGGAGGACCTCGCCGCCGTCACGGAGCGGGTGAAAGTGGAGGCCGACGCCATGGAGGACCACCCGAGCCAGTTCGAACTGGTGACGGCCATCGGCATGCTCTACTTCAAAGAGCAGGGCTGCGACATCGTGGTCCTGGAAGTCGGGATGGGCGGCGCCCTCGACAGCACCAACGTCATCGACGCGCCGGAAGTGGCGGTCATCACGAACATCGGCCTCGAGCACACCGAGTACCTCGGGAACACCCTCGAGGAGATCGCCATGACCAAGGGCGGCATCATCAAACAGGGCTCTGACGTGGTCTGCTATGACAGCGCGCCGGAAGTCGTGAGCATCATCCGTCAGCTCTGCGCGGTCTGGGGCGCTGCGTTCCACCTCGTCGACTTTGGCGATGTGACACCGGTCTCCCACGACCTCTCCGGAGAGACCTTCGAATGGAAGGGCCTCACCCTGAACGTGCCGCTCCTCGGCGACTACCAGCTCCACAACGCGGCCACCGCTCTGACTGCGGTCTCGGCGCTGCGGGACAGAGGCTGGGAAATCTCTGATGACGCCGTGACCAGCGGTCTCGCGAAGACGCGCTGGCCGGCCCGGTTCGAAGTCCTCGGACGGGAACCCCTGTTCCTGCTCGACGGCGGCCACAACCCGCAGTGCGCGGAAGTGGTGGCGGAAAACCTGACGAAATACCTCGGAGACGAGAAGCTGGTCATCCTGACCGGGGTCCTCTCCGACAAAGACTACAAAGCCATGATGGCGAGCGTCCTGCCCCATGCGGAGCAGTTCCTCTGCGTGACCCCGGACAGCCCCCGGGCGCTGGACGCCCTGGACCTCCGGGACTACCTGCGAAGCCTCGGCTGTTCCGCCGACGCTTACGAGGACATCCCCTCGGCGGTCCACGCGGCGCTCCATATCGGAAAACCGGTCCTGGCCTTCGGGTCCCTTTACATGGCGGGCGACATCCGTTCTGCCTACTACAAAGAGAAGAAGACCGCCCAGCGGAAGTTCTGCATGAACGCCCGCCGGATGCTGACCCCGGAGGAGCGGGCGGAGTTCTCCGCGGAGCTCTCCGAGCGCCTGACGGCCCTGCCGGAAGTCCGGAACGCCACCCACATCTTCTCCTATATGGCCATGCAGGATGAAGTGGACCTCTCCGTCTTCCACGAATGGGCGGAGCGGAACGGCAAAGTGCTGTCGTACCCGATCTCGATGGAGAACGGCCACATGGAGGCGTACACCCTCGGGGAAGAGCCCGTCTGGAACTACGGCAAGTACGGGATCCGGGAGCCGAACCCCGACTTCTCGACCCTTCGCGCGCCGGAGGACTTCGACGTCATCCTGGTGCCCTGTGTCGGATTCGACGAGGACGGCGGACGGATCGGCCACGGGGCCGGGTACTACGACCGCTACATCGACCGTGCGCCCGACGCCTGCCGTGTGTGCATCGCCTTCGAGGCCCAGAGACTCGACCGGGTCGTCGAGGAGGACACGGACATGCCGATGGACTATGTCGTGACGGAAAAACGGGTCTTGCAATTCTAAACACGGTTCTATATAATATAGGGGCGCTTCGAAGCGCCCTGAATATGCTGGAGTGGCACAGTCGGTAGCGCAACTGATTCGTAATCAGTAGGTCGCAGGTTCGATTCCTGTCTCCAGCACCAGCAAAAAAAGAACTACCATTCGGTAGTTCTTTTTTGCTTTTTGAGACAGGAATCGAACCCCCGGGCAGCGGCGTAAAGCAAACAGTCCGGTGGACTGTTTGTAGCTGCTGGAGCTGCGGCAGCAGCTCGGTGCGGTTTTCACGGCGGAGCAGAGTGAAAAGCGCGTCGATTCCTGTCTCCGGCACCGCAAAGCAGGTCACTGCTTTGCAATGGAGCAGGAGGACGAGTTTGCGAAGCAAGACGCGTCGATTCCTGTCTCCAGCGAAGCCTTATAATTAATTGACTTTAACAATTCCCTATGGTACGATAATTCCTGCAATTTTAGAGAAACCCTCTATCCTAGGAGACGATACTTATGAAGAACATGAAAAAGTATATCGCCATCATCCTCGCGGTCCTCATGTTTGCAGTCTGCTTCACGGCCTGCAGCAAAGACAAGGACGACGTCAAAAAGACGGACAACGAGATCCCTGCCGCGTTCGAAGGCAGACTGATGGAGCCGTACATCGACCTCATCCTCAGCAAGGCGTATACCTTCGAGACCACTCCGAAAACGGAGACCCCCATCACCTTCGTCCAGTACGGAGATGACCAGAAGATGCTCTCTCTGAACGTCGAGCTGGAAGGTCAGCCGACCGCCATCACCTACATGCTGAAGGACGGCACTTATTATCTCCTGACCGCCGCGGATAAGAACTACACTGAGCTCTCCGCTTCCCAGGTCAAGAAACTGAAGGTCGACGAACTCTTCAACAACGCAAGCCTCGAGAAGTTCCCGAATGCCTCTTATGTCGGCACCGGCACTTCCACCATCTCCGGCGTGGAGTACACCTACGAAGACTATTACAACCCGCTGGTCCAGGTCAAGAACCGCTACTACTTCAACGAAGACGGTCAGCTCGCCTACATGGCCCGCATCAACGACAAGGGCAAGGTCGGTCAGAAGATCCCCGTCAGCGTCCTGGAGACCAACCCCACGGTCTTTGACGTCCTGAACGAGTACCAGTTCATCGAGCAGGCTCCGGTCACCAAGAAGGCCAACGGTCTCACCACCAGAAAAGCTTCGTAACAGAACATGTGACATCCGCACTCCGCCCGCATTCCCGGCGGAGTGCTTTTTCAAAACCTCGAAAGGAGGTCCCGTATGAACGCAGTCATCACCGGCGCGTCCGGCGACATCGGCCAGGCCATCGCCAGAGCCTATGCCCAGAAGGGCTACAAGGTGGCCCTCTGTTTCCACCAGAACAAAGAGGCGGCGGAAGAGCTCGCCTATGAGATCACCCGCGGCGGCGGGATGGCCAGCGCCTTCTCGGCGGACCTCACCTCGGAACAGCACGTCATGCTCCTCGAACGCGAAGTCATTGAGCGCATCGGCGAACCGGACGTCCTCGTCAACAACGCCGGCGTCTCCTCCCAGATGCTCTTTGGCGATGTATCGCTCGACGAGTACGACCGCGTCATGGACACGAACGTGAAGAGCACGTTCCTCACGACCCGCGCGTTCCTGCCGTACATGATCCGCAATCAGAAGGGGAGCATCATCAACATCTCCTCCATGTGGGGCCAGGTCGGCGGTTCCTGTGAAGTCATCTACTCCGCCTCCAAGGCCGCCATCATCGGCATGACCAAGGCGCTGGCCAAAGAAGTCGGCCCCTCCAACATCCGGGTCAACTGCATCGCCCCCGGAGTCATCGACACGAAGATGAACGCCATGCACTCCGAAGAGACCATGCAGGAGCTCATCGACGAGACCCCGCTCATGCGTCTCGGCACGCCCCGGGACATCGCGAACGTCGCGGTCTTCCTCGCCGGCCCCCGGTCCACCTTCATGACCGGACAGGTCCTCGGCGTCAATGGCGGCATCGTCATCTGACCATCCATCTGAAGAAAAACACCTGAGTCTTTCGACTCAGGTGTTTTTGCTTATTCTTCGTAGGCGATGTCCCGAACGGTCAGTTCCTTGCCCTGGATGATCTCCTTGTCGGTGTCTCCGCACGCGGGACACTGGTCGCCCGTTTGAGTCGGGTCGTACATGTTCCCGCAGCCGCGGCAGAACGCCTCTGCTTCAAGGTAGTTGATCTCGAGTTCGGAGCCTTCCAGACGGGTGCCTTCACAGACTTCGTCGTAGTACATGCGAACGTACTTCGGAATGACGCCGGTCAGCGCGCCGACATTCAGGGTCACGCGCTTGACCTGCTTGATGCCGCGCTGTGCGGCCGCCTGATCTGTCGTCCCGACGAAGTGCTGGACGATCGTCAGTTCATGCATCGGGAGCATCCTTTCCAAGGCGCTCCATGACGCTGGTCTTGGCGATGTTCGCGCCTCTCTTCGCGACGTTCTTCACGAGTCTGCCGTACCAGTGCTTCATGTCGGTGGCCGAAGCGGTATCGTCCACACGGATGAGCTTGATGGCGTCGAACTCGCAGCGATGGATGCAGACACCGCAGCCGATGCACTTGTTCATGTCGACGACGGAACGTCCGCAGTGCAGGCAGCGTCCGGACTCGGCGGCGATCTGGTCTTCAGTCAGACCTTCGCGCAGGTCGTTCCAGGTCTGGATGGCCTTGGCGTGGTCGACTTCCGGAGCGTATTGACGCGGAGTGAGGTCGATGCGGTTGAGGTTCATCTGGACGCGGTCGAGCTTGACGGACTTGTACTCGTAGTTTCTGCCGTTCGTCAGATGGCGGTTGGTGAGGTAACGGAAGATGGAGTGGGCGCCTTCCTTGCCCGCCGCAATGGCGTCAATGGCAAAGCGCGGTCCGGTGACGACATCGCCGCCGGCGAAGATATCTTCTTCTGCGGTCTGGAAAGAAAGCTCTTTGACGACTGCAGCGTTGCCGCGGCCGGTCTCGACCTTCAGGCCGTCCAGCAGGTTGCCCCAGTCGATGCGCTGGCCGATGGACAAGATGATGGTCTGAGCCTCTACTTTTTCGGTGACGGACTCGTCATAAGACGGGTTGAACTTGCCGTTCTCGTCAATGACGGAAGTGCATTTCTTGAACGTGATGCCGGTCGCTTCCTTGCCGTCGTTCTCGATGACCATGGGGCCCCAGCCATTGTGGATGGTAATGCCTTCATCCTTGGCTTCGATCTGCTCGTCCGAAGCGGCGGGCATCTCTTCCTTGGACTCGAGGCAGTACAGCTTGACGGACTTCGCGCCCTTGCGGATGGCGGTCCGGGCTACGTCGATGGCAACGTTGCCGCCGCCGACGACGATGACGTCGCCCTTCGTGCCGGTCTCTTTGCCTGCATTGGCAAGGAACAGGTAGTCGACACCGTTCATGACGTTCGGGAACTCTTCACCGGCCATGCCGAGGGACGAACCCTGCTGGGCGCCGATGGCGAGGTAGAACGCTTTGTAGCCCTCTTCACGGAGCTGCTGGATGGTGACGTCTTTGCCGACTTCGACACCGCACTTGAACTCGATGCCCATCTCTTTGAAGACTTCGATTTCAGACGCGATGACTTCTTTTTCCAGACGGAACGCGGGGATGCCGTATTCGAGCATGCCGCCGGGTTTCTCATTCTTGTCGAAGACGGTGACCTGGAAGCCTTCCACGCGCAGATAATAGGCGGCGGTCAGGCCGGCAGGGCCGGCACCGATGATGGCGACCTTCTCGTCATAGTTGTCTTTGATGGCCGGAATGAAGCGCTGGCCGGCAACGTTTTCCTTCTCGGCGATGAACATCTTGATGGCATCGATGGCCAGAGACTCGTCGAGGGTGTTTCTCGTACAGGCGGCTTCACAGGGATGGGAACAGATCTTACCGCAGATGGCGGGCAGAGGATTGTCCTTCTTGATGAGTTCGAGGGCTTCCATGAACTTGCCTTCGGCAGCTTTCTGGATATAGCCCTGGACCGCGACGTGAGCCGGGCAGGCGACGATACAGGGAGCCGTGCCGTCCTTCGCGACCATGTGGCGCTCGTTGATGAAGTTCTCGTGGAGATCTTCCTTCTTCATCCGGTGGTCTTTGGCCGTCTTCCAGTAAGGCTGCTGCTGAGCGTCGGTCTTCGAAAGAAGGTTCGTGCCGAGGGTAATGGCATTGATGGGGCAGATCTTGACGCATTCGCCGCAGGCGACGCAGTTGTCTTCATTGATCTGTGCGCGGAAGTTGGAGTGGGACATCGGGTTGGCGTCGAGACGGTTGATCTGACGCAGGCCCGCGCAGGAGCATCCGCAGCAATTGCAGATGAAGGTCGTGTAGTCCTGGCCTTCGACCTGGAACGCGCAGTGGACGAGGCCCGCCTCTTCGACTTCCTTCAGTTTGGCAATGGCTTCCTCTTTCGTGAGGTAATGGCCGCGGCCGGTCCGGACGTAGTAGTCCGCAGTCTCGTCGAACTGCATGCAGGTGTCTTTGTACGGGTGGTCACAGCCGACATTGGTGAGCCGGCCGGCGGTACGGCAGGCGCAGTCCGCGATGGAATAGCGCTCCGCGTTGTTGATGAACGTTAAGATGTCTTCGTACTGCAGGATCTTCTGCTCCGCGTTGATCTCGTTCATGATGGGGGTGACCTTCATGAGGCCGCCGCCCTGGACGTCCGCAAAACGAAGCAGGGGGCCGAGTTCCCGGTCGAGCGCGTTGCGGAACAGCTGCGCGACCTGCGGGTTCTGGATGGTGTCCGGGTCCGTCATGACGAATTCATAGAATCCGGGGATGAACGGGGGAACGTGATAGAAGAACTTGCCGTCCTTGGTGGCGTGCTCGAAGAGCAGGCCCTTCTGGGACATGTGCTTCAGCATGGCTGCCGCCTTTTCGACGGGGATGTTCGCGGATTTCGCGACTTCTTCCACGGAAGTAGGTTTGTTTTTGACGTGAAGCCCGAGCAGAGCTTCCTCCTCCGGGACGAGGAGCTTGAACATTTTGGTGAAATTACTGTTTTCGCCGATGGGGCCTAAGAACAGGCCGCCGACCATCGACATATGGGTCGCGTATTTGGCCCATCCGGTCTTGGCAATACCCCAAGGCATATTATCCTTATCAGGCATATGGTCTCTCCTTTCAAAATACATAGAAATACCTAATCCGTTGCCAAGTCTTCCGCAATCAGAAAACTTGGACATGTCCAACTTTATGTTAAATCTATAACAGCTGGTTGTCAAGTGTGAAACTTGGACATGTCCAAATTGCAAGTGTAGAAATTCTGTGCTAAAATTAGTGCACTATGACAAAGAATCTTCGCGAAACGATCTTCCGGGAGTCGGTCCGTCTCTGGGGAGAAAAAGGGTATGAAAACGTAAGTATGCGAGACATAGCTGCTGCCTGCGACATTGGCACCGGCAATCTTACCTATTACTTCCCGAAGAAAGACGACATCCTCATGTTCTACCACGACAAAGTCATGGACTACGCCGAAGGGCTGATCGCCGAGATGGGCGATGAACTGTCCGGGCTCTCCGGTTACTTCGCGGTCGAGTACATGTTCATGTATTACATCGTCTTCTTTGTCAACGAACTCTATAAGCAGGTCATCAACGTACCGGCTCTTCGCAGGCGGTACTACGCGCAGCACCATAAACTGTACCGCCAGTTCACCGGGAAAGAACTGACCCGGTCCGACTGGGCAGCCACCGTTGCCATGTGCAACATGGAGTACGGTCTCACCGACGTCGACCTCCTAGAGGGAGAGTTCGACGCCTGTATGGAGAAGATCCTCGAGACCCGGTTCATCATGGACAAACGCAAACCCTCAGGCTGGAAAGCGGAACTGGAAAAGGGCATGACCCTTGGCAGAGAACTTGTCACCGAGATCCGCAAATCGCCGCCGGTCATCACCTGAGAACAAAAAACACCTGAGTCTGACGACTCAGGTGTTTCGTTTTGTCTGTGGGACAAGGTGAGCAGTTTAGTCGTTCATCTTGTCGAGCGCCTCTTTGGACAGGAGGCCCTTGGAGGCTTTGGTCGGATCGAATTCCTTCTTGCCGATGGTGCCCTTCAGGATGAAGAGGGTGGCGATGGTCAGAAGGATGGCGATCGGAAGGCTGAACACGACACTCTGGATGTAACCCGCAATGATGAAGGATACAAAGGAGATGCCGGCAACAGTCAGCGCGTAGGGCAGCTGGGTGTTGACGTGGTTCAGATGGTCGGACTCCGCACCGGCCGAGGACATGATGGTCGTATCGGAGATGGGGGAGCAGTGGTCACCGCAGACGGCGCCCGCGAGACAGGCGGAGATGCCCATGATGAAGAGCGGGTTGGTCGGGTCGTGGAAGACCGTGGTGACGATGGGGATGAGGATACCGAAGGTACCCCAGGACGTACCGGTCGCGAACGCGATGAACACCGCGACGACGAAGATGATGGCGGGCAGCAGGGACTGCAGTCCGGCAGCGACGCCGCTCATGGCGCCTTCGACGAAAGCAGAGGCGTTGAGGATCTCCTCACCGGTGGTCAGGTTCTTCAGGGAAGTGGCCAGGGTCAGGATGATGATGGGGGCGATCATGGCGATGAAGCCTTCGGGAACGCTCTTCATGGCATCCTTGAAGGTGATGAGTTTTCTCGCGATCAGGTAGATGATGGTGAACACCAGAGCGATGATGGCGCCCCAGGGAAGAGCGACCGTCGCGTCGGTGTCGGAGAACGCGGTGATGAGGTCGACGCCGTCAAAGAAGCCGCCGACGTAGATCATTGCGAATGCGCAGCAGAAGATGAGGACGATGACCGGAAGGACGAGGTCCATGATCCGGCTCTTTTCGTTGAACTTGACTTCGACGCTTTCGGCGCGCTCGCCTTCGGTGAAGAGGTCGTTCTTGTTGAGGGCGTTCCACTCATGGCGTCTCATCGGACCGTAGTCGAACTTCAAAAGGCAGATGGTGATGATGAAGACGAGAGACAGCAGGGAGTAGAAGTTGTAGGGGATGGCCATCATGAAGAGCTTGATGCCCGACATGCCGGCGGTCTCCGGGTCGACGGAGCCGGAAACGGCAGCCGCCCAGGAGGAGATGGGCGCGATCATGCAGATGGGCGCCGCGGTGGCGTCGATCAGGTAGGCAAGTTTCGCGCGGGAGACTTTATGAGAGTCTGTGACGGGACGCATAACGGCACCGACGGTCAGGCAGTTGAAGTAGTCATCGATAAAGATGAGGACGCCGAGCGCGAAGGTGGCGAGCATGGCACCGACTCTGGTCTTGATGTGTTCCTGCGCCCAGCGGCCGAAAGCGGCAGAGCCGCCCGACTTGTTGAGCAGAGAGACGATGATGCCGAGGAAGACCAGGAACAGGAAGATACCTGCGGTCCCGGAGACGGCGGAGATCATCGCGTCGTTGATCAGGTAGTCCATGGTGGCGGCGGGGCTGAATTTCGCAGCCAGCAGCGCACCGACGAGAGTACCGACCAGCAGGGACGAGTAGACTTCTTTCGTGATGAGGGCGAGGCCGATGGCGACGACCGGCGGGAACAGGGCCCACAGGGTGCCGGAAGCGGCGGTGATGGGGGACATGACTGCGCAGATGATGCCGAAGAGCACCACGAAGCAGATGGCCCCGATCTGGATCCCGTTCAGGCTGAACTTTTTCTTTTGAGCGGGTTCCTTGACGGGTGACGGTTCCGGAGTCGGCTGCGTCGATGTCGAGCCGATGCTGACCTTCACCGAGACTTTCTCACTCATAGTATTACCTCCAAAAGTTTCACAAACTTTATGTATGACTTTACTATTTTAACACATAAAAGTGTCTCCTTACAACGGGGGAAGCCGAAATTACTGTTTTCCTGTGGAGCCGAAGCCGCCGCGGTCTTCTCCGTCCAGGTGTTCGACGAGCTCGAAGTCGATCTGCGGCTGGTTTTGCATGATGCGGAACTGACAGATGCGGTCGTTGACATGGATCTCGGTGTCGCGCATCGCCAGGACGGGCATGAACCACTGGTCGTTGTCGCCGCAGTAGGATGCGTCGATGACGCCCATCGAGTTGACCTGCAGGATCCCGAAGTTCTTGAACGTCGAGGAGCGGGGGACGACATGGGCCTCGAAGCCTTCCGGCAGCTGCATGGCGACGCCGAGCGGCACGAGCTTGAACTCGCCCTGTTTCAGGGTGATGTCTTCCGCGGCACGCAGGTCGATCCAGTCGGATTTCCCGTCGATGTACCGCAGCTTTTCGATCTGGTCGGTAAAGTATTTGATGCGGATGGTCTCACTCATTTATAAAACTCCTTTTTGGTAAAGTCCTCTGGTAAATTCGGTCCTGGCGGGGGTCCCGTCTGCATAGGCCTGCAGGATGTCCCGCACGTCTTCGGCCGTCTCGGTCGTGAACCAATAGAGGCGGAAGAGTCCCTGCGGCACGTCCCGGCAGTCCGCAAGGTAGAGCGGCCGGGAGTTCAAAAGCTCGTACGCGTCGCCGTTCTTCACGACGGGGAAGCGGATGCCTTTCCGGTCCGTGAGTTCCGGAGCCGCGTCACTGTCCGCGAAGTCCTCCGGCCGAAGCCCGTCGGGGCAGTTGCGGGTCAGCATGAGGGGTGAGCGCCCGTAGACAAGTAGCCCGTCTCCCTGTGGCGATGTACCGCTCCTCTCCAGCACGTCCACCTGCCGGAACGTCAGTTCCTGGGACAGGGTCATCCGGCTCACGCCGAGGCGCTCATATTCGGAGCGCGCGACGTGGTTGAACACATTCATCGTGAAGCTGCCGAGGATCGGAAGACCGGCATTCTTCGCCAGTTCCAGACTGTCGAGAGTGGCGGCGAACGCGAAGGCTGCGCCGTGTTGGACGACCGTGTCCAACTGTGTCCGGACACGGCCGGTGTTCTCGTAGAGACCGCGCGGGATCTCGACGCCGAACGGGATCTGCCCGGCCTTCAGGTCTTTCAGAGTGGACAGCGGGGTGTCGAAGGGCAGGACCCAGATGAGTTCTCTGTGCTCCTGCAGGAACGATGTCCCCGGAAGCTGACGGGCCGTACGGAGACGGATGATGTCCGAGGGTCCCGGTTCCCGGCTCTGGCAGGAACCGGTTTCGGTCAGGACCTTTTCTGCCCGCGTCTGGGTGAACGGCCGGACCGCGGTATCGCGGATGGCTTCGGTCAGGGCAGCGAGCGCGTTCCGCCGCAGGTCGTTGAGCGCGGACACCGGCAGGAACAGGCCGGGGTCCAGTGTGATTTGGATCTCTTCTGCGGCAAATCCGGTCCCGCCGGTCCTGCGCAGCTGTTTCTCGATCTTTTCTTCGGTCGTCGCCGCGTTCTGTGCGGCCTCCGCCATGACGTCTCCGCTGTCGACGGAGACGGAAAGCGGCACCCCGGTCTCCGGGTCGGCCCACGCGGCGGTCAGCAGCAGCGGTTCTCCGAGCCGGGCGGTGAAGTCGAAGGACACCGGCGTCGCCCGGGTCTCTTTGACGTAGAGCTGCGCCAGGTCTTTCAGGATGGGCGCGGCGGCGACGACATCGTCTTTCCGTCGGGTGCCGAACATGTCGTGGCCGAGCTGCCCCTTGAGGTATCCGTCGGTGTGTCCGGAACGGGAGAAGACGGCGTCGAGATCGCGCAGGAGCGCCTCATCGCGGATGCCGTCGACCGCATTGCGGCAGGCCGTGACCGCGGCGGCCACGTATTCCGGCCGTTTCATGCGCCCTTCGATCTTGAAGGACAGGACCCCGGCCTCGTAGAGTTCCGGGATGGCTTCGACCGCCGAGAGGTCCCGGAGGGACAGGGCGTGGTCGGAGCGGCGTCCGCCTTCCGCGGCAAAGCGCAGGCGGCAGGGCTGGGCACAGAGCCCGCGGTTGCCGCTGCGGCCGCCCATGGTGGCGCTGAGGTAACACTGGCCGGAGACACACATGCAGAGCGCGCCGTGGATGAACATCTCGAGTTCGAGGCCGGTGTCCGCGGTCGCCTCCCGGATGGCCAGGATCTCTTCATACGAGAGCTCCCTCGGCAGGACCGCGCGGGTGAACCCGAGGTCGGCCAGGGCGCGGAACCCTTCCGGGGTCATGACCGCCATCTGGGTGGAGGCGTGGAGTTCCATCTCCGGGGCGGCGGCGCGGACCAGGGCGGCCACGCCCAGGTCCTGTACGATGAGCGCGTCGACACCGAGCGAGCATGCGGACTCGATGAGGTCGATCGCCAGCGGCAGTTCTTCGTCGGAGACCAGCGTGTTCAGGGTCAGGTGCACTTTGACGCCCCGTACATGGCAGTATTCGATTGCTTCCGCCAGCTCCTCCTCCGAGAAGTTTCTGGCATTCCTTCGGGCATTGAAGTGGCCGGCGCCCAGATAGACGGCGTCGGCACCACATTCCACAGCAGCCCGAAGAGCGTCCATGCTCCCCGCGGGGGCAAGGACTTCAGGCCCTCTGCTCATATTCGTCTGGCTCCTTTACAGGAATCTCCTTCAAAAGGGTTTTGCTTTGGCGTCCTTCAGCTCTCTCTGCAGACGTTCGACGTCCCGGCGGGCCACTTCCGCTTCCATTTTGTAGCGGGCAGAGTCTTCCAGGTACTCTTTGATCTGACCGCGAAGGTTGTCGGCGGCTTCAGACTCTTTGGCCGCTTTGTCCGCGTAGTCCAGGGCCGCAAGGATGGCGGCCTGGGTCATGGAGAGGCGGCGGTTGGCGCCGACGATCTCGGTGATGTCCTTGTCCAGCGTCTCTGCGAGAGCTTCGACATATGCCGGATCTTCCTCGGTGAGGATGGTGTATTCACTGCCGGCGATGTGGATGACAACGTTCTTTTTTTCCATGATGATGCTCCTGTTCGTGTGTGCAAAAAAGCGTTGGTGATACGGTATTCAGTATAGCATAGCCACGATTTGAAAAAAAGTATATAATAAAGGAAATTCATCAGAAAGCGAGCGGAGGATGCGACATGAAACAAAAGATCGGATTTATCTTTGCAGATGAAATGGAATTTCAGCCCTTTTCCGAGATCGCGCTCGAAAACGGCGGGTCCTGGCTGTCCAGGCGCCCGATGAATACCATTCGGTATGAGACGGACAACGCGGAGATCATCGCAGTGGAGTGCGGGATCGGTAAAGTGAACGCGGCGTTCGCCGCCACCGTCCTCATCCTGGACCATCAGGTGGACTGCGTTCTGAACGCAGGCCTGTCCGGCGCCATCCAGCACCTCGCGAAGGGCAACGTCGTCGCGGGGACCTCCTATGTGGAATGCGACTTCGACCTCACTGTCTTCGGCTACGCGGTCGGGGAGAAACCCGGCGGGGTCCGCTATCACAAGCCCTCTCAGAAACTGCTCGATGCGGCACTGACCGTGGACGGGGTCCTTCCGGCACGCCTCGGCACCGGAGACTTTTTCCTCGCGGACCCTGTGAAAAAGCAGGAGTATAAGGAGACGTTCGACATCGAAGCCTTCGATATGGAGACGGCGGCCATCGCCTCTGTGTGCGACCGTCTCGAGACCCCGTTCCTGTCTGTCCGAAAGATCTCGGACGATGCCGACGACAGCGCGTCGGGATCCTACCGCGAACTGAACGACCTCGCCGAGAAGGCCCTGTCGGAAGTGCTGCTCGCGCTGGTCAAAGCACTTGACTGAGGCACTTTTGCCGTCACAGAACATTTTTCTTGAATCGTACGACCCGTTTGGTCCTCCGGGACCGGACGGGTCGCCGTTTTTGTTTGTGCAAACTGCTGAGACTGGCTCCCTCCGATTTGTGACATTCTAACGAATTTACGCCGCAGGCAATGGTTAGACCAAGACAATTCCTATTATATGTTATATAATAATTACGTTAGAGTAAAAGGCGGAGTCTGTTCTGGTCTGACCAACAGGCACTGTCCGGTTAGGGAGGTATATTATGAAATTAATGCTCAAAAACGTTCTGATCGTTGACGGCAGTGGCTGGTTCCCGTTCTGGGGAGACGTCGTCTGCGAAAACGGCGAAGTCACGTACATCGCGCACGGTGAGAACACCATCATGGATCAGGAAGCTTCCATGGACAAGATCGTCGACTACAAAGAAGGCGACTACACGCTGGCCCAGGGCTGGAAAGCCTATCTCGTCCCCGGCATCGATGCCCCGATGGATATGGCCAAGTTCGAAAAACAGCTCGATGCGATCATCGCCGGTGAAAAGGCCGGCAAACCGATCGAGAAGACCGTCCGTGAACTGACCGGATTCGGCTATGACAAGATCGAGTTCCTGAAAGTCGGAAGCCCCGCCACCTTCATGCTGGTGGACCGCAAACCGGTCACCAAGATCCTGGCAGCGTACGTTGACGGCGAAGAACTGTAAGGGAAGGGAGAACGAATATGGCAAACCTGAAGACCAAGAAATATTTCTTTACTCCGAAGGAAGCCCTTGGCGGCCGAATCGGAGACGATACCAAACATCAGTTTGGCAACTACGGTACCGACAATCCGAGACCCAACCTCATGAAGGCGGCTCACATCCCGACCGACCGTCTGTTCAAAAAACTCGACGGCCGTGCACCGGACTACTATGGTCTGGAACCCGTCGTCGATGAGGACGGCGCGAAGATCATGCTCGCCATGGAGCTTCGGAAAGCAAAGACCTTTGAAGAGATCCAGGCAAAGACCGGTTTCGATAAGGATTACCTCAATTACAAACTCGAAGAGCTCGGCTATTACGGCGTCGTCGAGTGGGACTGGGAGAACCCCCAGCATGTCAAAAAGTACTCTGTCAAGAACTTCGTCCCCGGCAGTGCCGAGATCCTGAACGAGCACCCCGAGTGGTATGAAGATCATCCGGAATTCGCCGAGATGTTCGAACTGTCCACCTACCTTCCGTTCGAAGGCTTCGGCCCGGTCGGTCTGACTCAGATGATCCCCGAGGGCGGCGCAGGCTCCGGCATGCACGTCATCCCGGTCGAAAAAGCCATCGAGTCCGAGAACAAGTCTGTCGACATCGAGCACATCTCCTACTGGATCGAGAAGTACGACGGCCAGTACGGCGTCGGCCCCTGCACCTGCCGTCTGGAGCGCGCAGAGCGCGGCGTCGGCTGCACCGACGACCCGAACCACTGGTGCATCTCCATGGGCGACTTCGCGGACTACTGCTGCGAGTCCAAGACCTCCGGTTCGCACCACATCACCAAAGAAGAAGTTTACCGCATCCTCGAACAGGCCGAGAAGAACGGCTTCGTCCATCAGGTCACGAACGTTGACGGTAAAGACAAGATCTTCGCCATCTGCAACTGCGACGTCAAGATCTGTAACGCCATGCGTACGGCCATGCTGTTCAACACTCCGAACATGGAAGCGTCCGCTTACACCGCGAAGGTCGACCCGAACAACTGTGTCGCCTGCGGCCGCTGCGTCCAGTACTGCCCGGCCGGCGCTGTCCGTCTCGGTCAGAAGCTGAAGTGCAAAGACGGTTCCGAGCAGACTTATGACTTCCGTGAGGATCCCGCAGAGCACATCTGGCTCAAGAACCGCTGGAACGCCGACTACAGAGACACCAACCGCGAAGAGTGCTACGAGACCGGTACGGCTCCCTGTAAGTCTGCCTGCCCGGCCCACATCGCCATCCAGGGTTACCTGCAGATGGCCAAAGAAGGCCGTTACGACGAAGCTCTTGAGCTGATCAAGAGAGAGAACCCGTTCCCGGCCGTCTGCGGACGTGTCTGCAACCGCAAGTGCGAAGAAGCCTGTACCCGCGGCACCATCGACGAAGCTGTCGCCATCGATGAAGTCAAGAAGTTCATCGCCCAGCGCGACCTCTTCGAAGAGACCCGCTTCATCCCCGAGATCGTCGTCGAGTCCAACCAGCTGACCCAGTGGAACGAAAAGGTCGCCATCATCGGCGCCGGTCCCGCCGGTCTGTCCGCTGCCAACTATCTCGCTCAGAAGGGCTACAAACCGACCGTCTTCGAGAAACATGACGAACCCGGCGGTATGATGGTCTACGGCATCCCGTCCTACAAACTGCAGAAGGACGTCGTCGCCGCAGAGATCGATGTCATCAAGGAACTCGGTGTCGAGATCCGCACCGGCGTCGAAGTCGGTAAAGACGTCACCATCCAGGAACTGAGAGATCAGGGCTACAAGGCCTTCTACATCGCCATCGGCTGCCAGGGCTCCAGAAAAGCCGGCGTCGAAGGTGAGGACGCGGAAGGCGTCATCTCCGCAGTCGATCATCTTTACAATGTCCA
>JAZOTY010000048.1:0-3825 GCA_045657845.1 Acutalibacteraceae bacterium
TGATCTTGATGTTCGTCACCGCGCCCGGCACCATGGCGACCGGCTCGCCCTTCAGGAGATAGATCTTGCAGCCGTCTGTCAGGACCGCCTCTTCCTCGGGCGTCAGGCTGTCCATGAGCTCTTTGAGGCGGAGCGGCCGGAAGCTCTGGGGCGTCTGCATCTGGTAGAGACGGCTGCGGTCCGGGATTTCCGAGATGGCCGTGCCGTCTTCGCTGACGACGATGGTGTCCGTGGCGGGGATGCAGGTGCCGCAGGCGCCGTGTTCACGGACCGCCGCGATGTTGTCGTCGATCATTTTCTGCGTGAGGAACGGCCGCACCGCGTCATGAGTGATAAAGACCGAGTCGTCATCGAGATCGAAGTGTTCTTCGAGGTAGTCGATGGCGTTGCGCAGCGTGTCGTTCCGGGTGGCGCCGCCCGCGAGGACCGTGACCGGTACATCGCCCGTGCCCACGCCGTACTGCAGGAGGAGTTCTTTCGTGTACGGGACCCAGTCCTCCGGCGTCAGGACCAGCACACAGGCGAGGTCCTCCCGGCAGGCAAACTGCTCCACCGAGCGCACAAGGATGGGTTTCCCACCCACCGTCAGATATTGTTTGGGCATCTCCGCGCCCATCCGGCTGCCGATGCCGCCGGCCAGCACTGCCGCGAATGTCATAGGGTCTCCTCCTCCCCTCCGTGGGGCGATCTACTACCCCCTAGTTTACCACAGATGACCGATTTCGGGAAATGGTTCCGGCCGGAGCGCCCCTGCGGGATCCTCGCGGAACTTTTTGAAATAGACACTTGTAAAATTGCGGAAACGTGCTATAGTAGTCTCTTATACAAATCATTATTTATACAAACCTCATTTCAGACAGGACTGGTGAAGAATATGGCTGACATAAAAACGAAATGGCAGGAACTCACTCGTCGAAATGCCCGTGAGGCGTCCGACGAGGAGTCTCGCGAACACTACGGCTGGCACCATTTCAAGGAGCACTTCTTTGACACGGGGAACCCCCGGTACCTCAGCGGGTTTGAGATCTTCGCGATCCTCATCATCTGCAGCATCATCGGGTACTGCATCGAGATGGTCTTCGGGCGCATCACGAACGGGTACTGGGAAAGCCGGCAGTCGCTCGTTTACGGTCCCTTCGGCCTGGCCTACGGTCTCGGTGGAACGCTCCTGACCCTGCTCCTCTTCCGGGACACGGAGACCCCTCTGTGGAGAGTGTTCCTGAAGTCGTTCGTGTGGCTGACCTTCGCAGAGTATATCATGTCCCTCGGCATGGAACTCGTCTTCGGCCACGTCGCCTGGGACTACTCGCAGATGCCGCTCAACATCGGCGGCCGGGTCTGTCTCCTCTACTCCCTCTTCTGGGGCTTCCTCGGATGCCTCTGGGCAAAGCTCATCTACCCCGGGTTCAACAAACTGCTCGACAAGATCCATCTGAAGCCGAAGAAGATCCTCTTCTGGATCATCTTCGTATTCTTCGTGTACGACTGCATCACGTCGGCCGAAGCGGCCGCCCGGTTCAACGAGCGGCAGGAGAACATCCCGCCGCAGAACGCGATCGACCGGCTCATGGACAAACAGTTCCCGGACGAGTACATGCGCTGGGTCTACGCAAACTCCATGGACGTCGACGAAGAGGGCAATGTCGACACTGCCCACACGCTCGGTCAGAACGAGGAGCGCTACACCCAGAAGATCACCCGTCCGAACACCACAAAGTTCGACGCGCAGAACACCCCCGCGAACTGACCGTTGACAAAACAAACCAAAAGACCGCCGGTCCACCCGCCATTTGGGTTAACAGGCGGTCTTTTGGATCCTAAAGCTCTTATGCCGCGTCATTTACCGCCTATTATCTGTTTTCGGCAATGCAGGCAGTAAGAATCAGAATGTTTTCCGGAGGGAAACGACAAGATTACCGCCGGATTCCACGAACGGTCAGAAAGAGGCGGTATAATTTGAGACGTATTCTTTTGATTGCTCTCAGTTTTACCGCCTTTTTTCTCTATTTCAAAAGTTCAGGCGGTAAATAGCCGAGAGCTCTTTTGATGGAACTCTCTATTTTACCGCCTGGTTTCTTGATCATCCCAACATCGGCGGTAAAACTCAGGAAAAGGCCTTCATTTTGCCCTGTCGATTACCGCCGTTTTTCCATATAAAGCAAAACAGGCGGTAAATGACCATCGTTGACCTGCCATGCCGGCAGAAAACCACCTTTTCTTTAGCTTTCAGCAAAACAGGTCGTCTTTTTTTCGGGTTTTTCAGGGATTCTGTTTCAAAAACCACCTTTTTCTCTCTGCAAAGAAAACAGGTGGTCCTTTTTCTTGTCCTGAACGTTCCTTTTTGCGATTTGAACCACCTGTTTTTCTGTTTTCGCCAAAACGGGTGGTCTTTTTCTTGGCGTTTGCCTTTTGCAACGTGAAGTCGAACCACCTGTTTTGCCCTATGACAGAAAAAGGTGGTGATTCTCTTCCGGAACGCTGTTATCCGTCTCAAACAAACCACCTTTTTCCCTGCAACCGAGGAAAAAGGTGGCTTTTGACGCCGTTGCTCGTCGGAGGTTCACGGAGTCGGGGCAAAAAGCCCCTTGGTCCGGAACCAGCGGCGCCTCCTTGCACCGGCGGAACAATTCTCCTTGCAGGCCGAAGGGCCGGAGTGCCCCTTTGGCCTGTTGTCTGCCCCATGCCGGCGGGTGGAAGTGCGGTCAAGGGCAGGCAACGCGGTGGGAGGTTGCCTGTCGCGGAGCGAGCAAGCCCCTTGACGGCACTGCGAGCCGCTGGCACCCATGCCCGGATCAACGCGGATGGCGCAAATACGCACGGCGGCTGGCAAGGCCGCTCCGACGGCCGCTGCCACTTGCAAATACAAGTTTGGTGATTTGTCCTTTTGAATGTGTGGAAAGCAAAGGGATAGAACAACCCTGGAAAGCAAGGGGATAGAAAAAGGCCACCCCGAGAAGGGGTGGCCTTTTGGATGCAGTTGCCTTATTTGACGTCCGGCAGCGCGTAGATGGATTCGAGGATGGAATCGAGCGTGCCGTAATAGGTGGCCTTGGAGATGAACATGCCGGCCCAGCCCTGGTGGTCCCAGTTCTGCGGGGGAAGCTTGTACCAGACGCCGGGTTTGAAGCCTTCCATGCCCGGAGTCCACTCGATCTCCTCGGCGCCCGCGGGAGCGCCCATGGAGGGCGTGTTGACGATGCCGTCGTTCGGGAGCCAGTTCTTGTCGATGCCGGCTTCCTTGTTGGTGTAGTTGCCGAGGAGCCAGCCGGTGATCTTGAACATCGGGAAGATGTGTCCGTCCGGAGACTGGGTGCCGGCTCTGGTCGGATGCGTGCCGCATGCGGGATGGGCGATGTAGTAGGTCTTCGGGTTGGCTTTCCAGCCCGCCAGCATGGCGTCGGAGACCGACGGTTTCATCTCATACCAGATGTTGCCGCCGTCATAGGCTTCCGCGTAAGCGGTGATACCGGCCTGTTTCGAAGCCATGTCCTTGCCGAACGCTTTGGACTTGCAGAGAGCCGGGTCTTCCATGGCGCCCCACGGGTCGAAATACAGGTCGTAGACGTTGTTGAGCAGGTCGCCCGCATAGGCGCCGGCGGTCATGAGGGTCTTCGAGATGGTATGGAGCAGTTTATCGCCCGCAAAGACGGTAGCGGCGGTGCCACGGTTCGTCGCGGACAGCGTGCTGACGGAATGGATGAGGTCACCCTTGCCGCCCTTGAAGAAGTCGGAGACCTGGTCCGCGGGAGTGGCCTCGAGCTCTTCCTTGCAGCCCTCGGTCATGATCCAGGAGAACATGGTGCAGGTGGGGCCGCCGAAGGAGTG
>JAZOTY010000049.1:0-6760 GCA_045657845.1 Acutalibacteraceae bacterium
GTGCGGCGGAGCGGGAACTCAAGGCATGGAACATGCTGGCGGCGTTTTTTCCGGAGCATACGGTCGAGGAGGTGTATGCGACGTTGTCGCCGGCAAGGCAGGCGCTGGTGGTGCCAGTCATTGAGACAGACGAGGAGTTTCGGGCGAAGTGGGAGGCGGTCACTTATGAGCCGGGGTACATCAAGGCAGATGCGCCGGTCTTTCTGACGGACCGTGGGGAACGGGTGCGGTCGAAGTCGGAGCAGTTGATCGCCAACCTGTTATACCGGCTGGGCATTCCGTACCGGTACGAGTACCCGGTGGAGCTCGAAGTCGATGGCAGAAAGAAAACCTGGCGCCCGGACTTCATGATCCTGGACGTAAAGCAGAGGAAAGAGTACTACCTCGAGCATTTCGGGATGCTGGACGACACGTCGGAAGACAACTATGCGCGGAACGCGTTCTGGAAAATGAAGGTGTATGAGGTAAACGGCATCTATGAGGGGAAGAACATCCTCTACAGTTTTGAGACGAGCCGGGCGCCGCTGGACATCAACTACGTGGAGATGAAGCTGCGCAGGACTTTGGCGATGTAGTGCCGGTTTTCCTATAGGAATAAAGCCGACGAATGTGCTATAGTATAAATGAGATCTTTACATGAGTGGGGAAGGTATATGTCTTTCGTCGGTATCCTTCAGTTTGTTGTTTATATCCTCATCCTCATATGGCTCCTGAAAAAGAAGTACGGAGAGAAGTATTCGTGGAAGAGCCTGCTCCGCTTCTGGGTCTGCGGCGCAGTAGCCCTTCTGATCGGTATTTTCCTTCCACTCCAAAAGGACATGTTCTATGGCCTGAAGAACCCGCTGCTGATCGGTTTCGTGACCGCGTTCCTGATGGCGGGCCTCCTGGAAGAAGTGCTGAAGTACCTCATGTTCCGGCTGGCCATCTTCAAGAATAAAGAAGTCGTGACCTGGATGGACGCGATCATCGCCGCCGTCTTTGTCGGTGCCGGCTTCGGCATGATGGAAGATGTGAACTATGTCCTCGGCGGAGGCGTGAACGTCCTGCGCGCGTTATTGCCGATGCACCTGTTCTTGCAGTTCGTCATGGGCTACTTCTACGGGAAGGCCCGCGTCACGAAGCAGAGGAAATACGACGTGTATGCCCTCGCCGTCCCGATCCTGATCCACACCTTCTTTGACATGTTTGCGCTTGGCATTCTCTCTGTTGTACAACCGGAAGATCTCGGCGGGAAGACTCTGGAGCAGCTTCAGAGTATGCCGTACGGTAACTACATCCTTGTGATGGGCGTTGCCCTGGTCGTTATAGTCGCTGTTTCTTTCGTGGCCCTGATCGTGACTGCCGTCAAGATTATCAAATGGAAGAAGCACGGCGAAAAGCAGGAACTGCTGGCAGGACCTGTTGCCAAAACGGAAGAGACTGTGTAACAGAATCCAGGCAAAGAATCATCCAAAATTAAAAGACCTCCACACGGAGGTCTTTTTTTGTTTGCAAATCGTCAGAACATGCGCTCCGTCAGGAACGCGACCGCTTCTGCGAAGTCGTCCGGGCTCAGCAGGTCGGTCGGGAACCGTTCGCCGGCATCGGAGGCGGGAATGCCCTGCACAAAGACGAAGAGGTTCATCGCGAGCTGCTGGAACGCTTCGGGGTCGAGGGGCGCATCTGCCGAGAGCTTCCGGTACAGGAGCTCGTACATGCCGCCCATGACCACAGCTACGTTGTCCGCGAAGGTCTGCTGCTCTTCCAGAGAGAAGCCTTCGAGGTATTTCGTGGCCCAGGAGACGTCCTGGGAGATCATCGCTTCGGTCAGTTTCCGGTCCGACACGATATCCAGTGTCAGCCGACGCAGTTCAGGGGTCGACAGCAAAAACGCGAAGTGGATCTGACCGACCAGGTACAGCGCCTGGTAGTAGTCGTTCGGCAGCATGTCCCGTTTCGCAAAGAACTCGTCGGAGTAGTCGAGCAGGTCCTCGAAAAAGTGGTCGATGAACAGGTCCTTGTGGGGGAAGTGTTTCTGCACGTTGGTCTTCTCGACTCCACAGACCTTTGCAATGTCCTGGTACGAGGTCTTCGCAAACCCTTTTTCCAGAAACAGCAGGCGGGCCTTCCGTTCGATGACGGCGGCGGGGCCGGTCGTTTTCCGTGCACACATGGGCACTCCTCCTTTCGCGATGTACGGGCAACCGTAAAAACTGCAACCATTATAACATGAAGGCTGCCCTTCCGGACAGCCTTCGAGCCGGTTGCGGCCGTTTTTCGGTTTAAGCTTCTGTCGTCTTCTGCGCGGCAGGCGATTCGACGGACATGGTCGTGGCGTTCCACTTCGGGAGTTTCGAGAGGATGACACCGAATGCCACGGCCAGCGCGGTCGCGGCGACGCCGCCGATGTAGACCCACGGGTCCGTCGCCATGTGCGGGTCGCAGCTCGGCAGGATGACGAAATAACCGGCGATCTGCGCGACGGTAAGGGCGACCGGGATGGTCCAGTGGAGACCGCGGTTGGACTGACGCTTGTTCATCAGCTGGAAATTGAAGACGACACAGCCGGTGAAGGTCGTCAGGAACATGATGTGGCAAAGCGGGTCAGACATGACGCTCCACAGGAAGCCGTAAGCGGCGATGAAGCAGAGCTGGACGCCGACATACATGAGGATGGCGTTCTTACGGGACTTCGCATGCGGGAAGATCTCGGTCTGAAGGTCCCATCGGATGCTCTGGTAGTGCGCCACGAATTCCATCAGGAACCAGGCGACCAGACCGAACCAGAGGAACTCGGTCACCCAGTGGTGGGTGGGGGAGGTCTTCGAGAACCAGCGCGAGAAGCCGACGACATAGACGAAGTCGTTCGCGAAGTTCCACATGTTGGTCTGCCAGGGCATGCCGCCGCACTTGTCCTTAAAGCCCTGACGCAGGCTCTTGTAGTAGTACCAGTAGAAGCAGATCATCGCGATCAGCCATCCAATGTACACCGGGTAGTACGGCTCATTCAGACGTCCCAGGTAGACGTCCAGGTTGTAAAAATATCCCATGATCTCGTTCCTTTCTCTTTGGCGATGTACGCCGTTTTATTTGCGAGGTATACGCGTATACCCTCTTTCGTTTTAGTTGTACACCCGAAAGGACGATTTGTCAACAAAAAGAAAACCGGCACTGTGGAAACAGTGTCGGTTTTTTGATGGGTCATGTTGCCGGGCCTGTTGTGCCGTGGCGATGTACGGATCAGTCTTTGTCCGCTGCCTGTGCGATGGCCTCGACTTCGACGAGGGCGCCGGCGGGAAGGTTGGCGACTTCGACGCAGGAGCGGGCCGGCTTCGAGGTGAAGTACTCACCGTAGATGGCGTTGAACGCAGCGAAGTCGTTGATGTCCTTCAGGAAACAGGTCGTTTTGAGCACGTGGTCGAAGTCGGTGCCGGCGGCTTTCAGGACTTCGCCGAGGTTCTTGCAGACCTGGTGGGTCTGGCCTTCGATCGTGGTGTCGACAATCTTGCCTTCGGAGGGGTCGATCGCGATCTGCCCGGAGGTGAAGATCAGCTTGCAGGTGGCTTTGGCCTGAGAGTACGGGCCGAGAGCGGCGGGTGCGGTATCGGTATGGATAGTTCTCATGGTGGTCGTTCCTTTCTTAGAATACGTCCGTCAAAACGTAGTTAGAACTGCTGGCTTGTTAGAACTGCTGGTAGGTGAAGCCGTTGTCGGACAGGGCCGTGAGGATCTCGTCGATGTGCTCGAAGTTCTTCGTCTCCATCGTGATCCGCAGGTAGGCGTCCGTGATGGACATGTCCTCGGTGGCTTTTTCGTGGTTGATGTAGGTGACGTTTCCGCCGGCGTCGGCGATGCAGTTCGCGACACCCTGGAGCTGACCGGGCTTGTCGACCAGGTTGACCTGGATGGACAGCGTGCGGCCGGACTTCAGAAGACCGCGGTCGATGACGCGGGACAGGATGGTGACGTCGATGTTGCCGCCGGAGACCAGGCAGACGACTTTCTTGCCGGCGACCGGGACTTTGTTGAACATGGCGGCGGCGACGGAGACCGCACCGGCGCCCTCGGCGCAGAGCTTCTGCTGCTCGATGAGCGCGAGGATGGCGGCGGCCACTTCGTCGTCGGTGACCGTGACGAGTTCGTCGACGTACTGGGAGACGATATCGAAGGTCAGGTCGCCCGGCTCCTTGCCGGCGATACCGTCGGCGATGGTGGTGACGGACGCGAGGCGCTTGATCTTTCCTTCCTTGACCGAATTGACCATGGAGGGAGCGCCGGCCGCCTGGACGCCGTACACTTTGACGTTCGGGTTCAGCGCCTTGATGGCGTAGGCGACACCGGAGATGAGTCCGCCGCCGCCGACCGGCACGATGACCGCGTCGACGTCCGGGACCTGCTCGAGGATCTCGAGGCCGATGGTGCCCTGGCCCGCGATGACGTCCTCGTCGTTGAACGGGTGGACGAAGGTGTAGCCTTCGGAGTCTCTCAACTCGAGGGCTTTATTGTACGCGTCGTCATAGACCCCGGGAACGAGGCAGACGTCCGCGCCGTATTTCTTGGTGGCTTCCACTTTGGAGATGGGAGCGTTGTCCGGCAGGCAGATGAGGCTCTTCGCGCCGGCCTTCGTCGCGGCCAGTGCCACGCCCTGGGCATGGTTGCCGGCGGAGCAGGCGATGACGCCCCGGGCCTTCTCTTCGTCGGAAAGCTGGGAGATCTTGTAAGCGGCACCGCGGACCTTGAAGGAACCGGTGACCTGCAGGTTCTCCGTTTTCAGGATGATGTCCGCGTCCGGGTTGAGTTCCGGCGCCGCGATGACGTCGGTCTTCCGGATGATGTCCTTCAGGACAAACGCGGCATGGTAGATCTTGTCGAGGGTCATAAAACCCCTTCTTTCTTCATTAATCTCACTTTATATAAAAGAATTGAGCAGTATTATAGCACGTTTTTTCTGCGTTTTCTATTCCCAATATATTGGGCGATGAACGGACTTGTGATACAATATTCGAGAATTATTCCCAGAAACAGAAGAAGGAACGATACAGATGCAGTTTTCCAAACGCATGGACCGCTTCGGAGACGAGATCTTCGGAGCGCTGAACGACAAAAAACTCGAGCTCGAGGCCGAGGGACGCACGCTTTTCAACATGAGCGTCGGCACCCCGGACTTCGAGACTCCGCTGCATATCCGGGAAGCTCTGGCAGAAGCGGCGATGGACCCCGAGAACTGGAAATACGCCCTGCGCGACCTGCCGGAACTCCTCGACGCGGTCTGCGCGTACTACGACCGGCGCTTCGGCGTGACGATCACGCCGGACATGGTCTGCTCCTGCTACGGCACGCAGGAGGGCATGGGCCATGTCGGCATGGCGCTCGTCAATGAGGGGGACACCGTCCTGCTGCCGACGCCGTGCTACCCCGTGTTCATCGCCGGCGCCAAGATGGCCGGCGCGGAGCCGTGGTATTATCCGATGACGGCTGAAACGAACTTCCTGCCGGATGTCTCCACCATTCCGGAAGACGTCGCGAAACGGGCGAAGTTCATGGTCGTCTCCCTGCCGGCGAACCCGATGGGAAGCGTCGGCAACGATGAGATCTACAAGGAACTCATCGCCTTCGCGAAGAAGTACGACATCCTGCTGCTCCACGACAACGCGTACTCGGACATCATCTTCGACGGCGTGAAGGGCGGCAGCTTCCTGCAGTATGACGGGGCCGTCGACATCGGCGCCGAGTTCTTCAGCCTGTCGAAGTCCTTCGACGTCACCGGCGCCCGGATGAGCTTCCTCATCGGCCGGCCGGACGTCGTCGCGGCGTTCCGCAAGATGCGGAGTCAGATCGACTTCGGCGTCTTCCTGCCGATCCAGAAAGCCGCTATCGCCGCTCTGACGGGCCCGACCGACATGGTCGAGCAGCAGTGCAGAGACTACCAGGCCCGCCGCGACGCCCTCTGCGCCGGCCTGCGCTCCATCGGCTGGAACGTCCCCGACTCCAAGGGCTCCATGTTCGTCTGGGCGCCGGTCCCGCCGGCCTACCGTGACGCCTACATAATGGCCCACGGTTCGGACGAGGGCCTCAGCATGGCCTTCTGCCTCGACCTCATCGAGCGCGCCGGGGTCATCACGACCCCCGGCGGCAGCTTCGGACCTTTAGGCGAAGGCTACACCCGCTTCGCCCTCGTCCTCCCGCCGGAGCGCATTGCCGAAGCCGTGCAGTCCATCGCCGACAGCGGCATCCTGAAATAACGAATCAAAGACAGCCTCCCGCCGGAGGCTGTCTTTTTGTTCTTTCGGCAAAATACACAAGGCGCAGCCGGAATAATTGTGCAGAATGGGACCGCCCGTGTCATTGACTTTATATGAGTTCAGAATATAATAAAGGTAGAGAGTCGGTCATACGACCGACTCGAAGGAAGAAGGTGGAACCTTTGTCTGGAACGAACGAGATCAGACGAGTCCAACGAAAACTGAACAAGACCTTCGGCAATGCAGTGACGGCCGTCCGGGAAGGGGACACCATCCGTGTCTCCGGAAGCCTCCCGACCTGGGAGGACATCCTGAAAGCCTGCAGCATGGCTGTCTCAAAAGATAAACGGCGCGTCCATGTCGTGAACGACATCGCGCTTGAAGGGGCGGAGCCCATCCCGATGCGGACACCGAGCCGGCGGGACGAGGCGCTCGACGGGAAACACGTCGACGTGCTCGTCATCGGCGGCGGCATCTCGGGGACGTCCATCGCCAGAGAACTCGCGAAGTGGGACCTCGACATCCTGCTCGTGGAAAAA
>JAZOTY010000050.1:0-25218 GCA_045657845.1 Acutalibacteraceae bacterium
TGCGCGAGGTCCGCGATGTGGACGATCAGCGGGTTGTCCATCGGCCGGCCCTTGGCCTTGAAGATGTTCGCGACCGCTTCGCCGTTCAGGGCATCGGCCGCGAGACCGTAGACCGTCTCCGTCGGGATGGCCACCAGTTCGCCGTCTTTCAACAGCTTCCCGGCAGTCTGAATATCCTGTTTGGAATTGGTCAGTTTTAACGTATGCATGATATCCAAATCTTTTCTAAATCATTTGTGTGGGGGGAAATAAAAGGTCGTCTATTTGGCGCCAAGCCAAACCCCCGCCCGCTTATAAAGCATCGCGCTGCTCCCCCCTGCCAACTATCCGAGCCTTTTATTTCCCGGACGGGCATTTCTTCCATCAAAGGCCTTTGCTTCCCCCTATCATCGATCATTCACCGGCAGCTTCGAGTTTGGCTGCTGTGTCGGCGGTGATGAGCGCGTCGATGAGCTCGTCGAGGTTGCCGTTCATGATGGCGTCGATCTTGTAGAGCGTCAGGCCGATGCGGTGGTCCGACACGCGTCCCTGCGGGAAGTTGTACGTCCGGATGCGCTCCGACCGATCGCCGGTGCCCACCTGGGCTCTCCGGGCCGAGTCGATCTCGTCCTTGTGCTTCTGCTGTTCGACTTCGAGGAGCCTGGCCGACAGGATCTTGAGGGCCCGCTCCTTGTTTTTATGCTGCGACCGCTCATCCTGGCACTCGACCACCGTGCCGGTCGGCAGGTGGGTGATGCGGATGGCGGAGTCTGTCTTGTTGATGTGCTGCCCGCCGGCGCCGCTCGAGCGGAACGTGTCGATCTTGAGTTCGCTCGGGTTGATCTCGAACTCCACTTCGTCCGCTTCCGGCAGGACCGCGACCGTCGCGGTGGACGTCTGGATGCGCCCCTGGCTCTCGGTCTCGGGCACGCGCTGCACGCGGTGCACGCCGCTCTCGAACTTGAAGCGGGAGTAGGCGCCGTCGCCGGTGATCTCGAACGAGACCTCCTTGTACCCGCCGAGTTCGGTCGGGTTGGAACTCAGGATCTCCGTCTTGAAGCCCTGAGCCTCCGCGTACATGGTGTACATGCGCAGGAGGGACCCCGCGAACAGGGCCGCTTCCTCGCCGCCGGCGCCGCTTCGGATCTCGACGATGACGTTCCGGTCGTCGTTCGGGTCCCGCGGCAGCAGCAGGATCTTGAGCTGTTCCGCGGTCTCTTCAAGGGTCTCTTTCGCGGCGGCCAGCTCCTCCTGGGCAAGGTCCCGGAACTCCTTGTCGGAACCGGGGTCCTCCAGGATGGCTTTCGCCTCGCCGAGGTCTTCCTCCGCCTTTTTATAGACGCGGTAAGCCTCCACGATCGGCGTCATATTCTTGTGCTCCTTCAGGAGCGCGGTGTACTGTTTGATGTCGGAGACGACTTCGGGGTCCGCGAGCTGCTGCTCCAGCTCCAGGAAACGGCTCTCCACACCGGCCAGGTTCTCAAACACCGGGGTTCGCCTCCTCTGGAACGGTCAGGACCTTTTTGATGGCCTTCTCCGCCTTTTTCCGGGGGAGCATGACTTCTCTGCCGCAGGTCGCGCACTTCAGCTTGACATCCATGCCGACGCGGGTCAGGGTGAACTCTCTGCCGCCGCACGGGTGCGGCTTTTTGACTTCGACGGTACTGCCGAGCACGAGGTCCATCGCCACCGCTCCTTCCTGTAAACTATAATACTGCCGTGAATTATAGCACATTTACAATTCCCGTGAAAGTGTTATAATTTCGGAGTAAGGTTTCGTGGGCGATGCACCGCCCGCAATCAACAGGAAAGGAAATGAATCCAAATGAGCGAAAAAACCACTGCTCCGGTCGAAGAGACCGTCGCCAAGGCTCCGAAAAACAAAGGTCTTGACTGGCTCCTCGACATCGTGAAGGGCTTCATCGTCGGTACCGCGAACGTCATCCCCGGCGTCTCCGGCGGCACTCTGATGCTGGTCCTCGGCATTTACGAGAAGGTCATCGGCTCCATCTCGAATATCTTCAAACAGTTCAAGAAGAGCGTCCTCACGCTCCTGCCCGTCCTCGTCGGTGTGGCCGTCGCCATCCTCACGATGAGCCGCCTCATCACCTACTGTCTGGACGAGTACACCTTTGCCACCATCATGCTGTTCGTCGGCGCGGTGCTCGGCGGTATGCCCATGCTCATCGCCCGCGTGAAGAAGGACCCGGTCAAACCGCTCTATGTGGTCATCGGCCTCATCACGTTCGCGCTCGTCATCGGCATGCTGTTCCTCGGACAGGGCAGCAACGCGGACCTCAGCCACATGAATCCGATCAAGTTCCTCGTCGTCATCTTCATGGGCGCCATCGGCTCCGCCACCATGATCATCCCCGGTGTCTCCGGTTCCGCGCTCCTCATGACGTTCGGCTACTACAAGCCCATCTACGGCGCCATCGGCGACATCACGAACTCCGCTTCCACGCAGCGCGGCAACGACCTCATCATCGCGCTCGCATTCGTCATTGGCACCGCGGTCGGCATCTGGGCCGTCGCCAAACTGATCGAGATGCTGCTCAAGAAGTTCGAGATCCAGTCCTACTGGGGCATCATCGGCTTCGTCCTGGCGTCCGCCATCATCATCGTCCTGCAGAACTTCTTCATGCTCGACGGCGCCTGGGCCTCCGGCGCCACGGTGCTCGCCGGCACCCCCGTCTGGGAGTACATCCTCGGCGTCGCGCTGGCCGCCCTCGGCTTCTACGGCTCTTACAAAATGTAACGTTACGGAACGACCCCTCTCCCCGGCCCCGGCCGGGGAGTTTTTTCGTCAGTTTCGGCAATGCCCCCTTGTTTTTTGTCTCTTCCGTACTATAATTGCCTTTAGTAACGACTTCATCTATATCAGATTTTTACTTCCGTCAAAGGAGCTCTCCTATGAAGAAGACATCCATCGCGGCACTCATCGCCGCCGCTCTGGCCGTGCTCGTCATCTTCGGCCTCCTCGTGTTCCGCATGGTCACCACCATGTCGAGCCGGGCGCCGGATGACGTCGACACCGCTCCGGGCCTCGCCTACCTGCAGGCGCAGGAGAAGGCGGACGTCGCAGAGAACGAGAACGCGATCCGCTCGCAGCAGGCGACCACCGCCGCGGTCGCGCAGACGACCAGCGCCATCCAGGACGGCAATTTCCGCGCCGCGTTCCGCGACACCCTCATCTGCGGCGACAGCCTCATGAAGGCGCTCACCGAGTACAGCATCCTCGACAAGAGCCAGGTCATCGCGGAAGTCAGTGTCGGCACGGAGCACCTCGAAAAGAATATGGGCACCATCGTCGCTCGCAACCCGCAGTACCTCGTCCTCCACTACGGCGAGAACGAACTCGACCACATGGACCGGGCGCCGTACTTCATCAAGTCCTATAAGGAGTGCCTGCAGACCCTGCAGCAGCGGCTGCCGAACACGAAGATCTTCGTCGACAGCATCTGGCCCGTCACGGAAAAAGCCAACAAGAGAGAGCCCCTCACCGTGTACATCCCCGACTACAACAAACTCATGCGGGAGATGTGCAAAGAGGTCGGCGTCACTTACGTCGACTACGACCCGATGTTCCGCTCCTTTACCGACAACTATTACGACCCGGACGGCGTCCACCCGAAGTACAAGTTCTACACGGAACAGTACCTGCCCTTTATCTACACGGAGGTGCGCCGATGAGCCGTAAACTGTATCCGCTCCTCGAAGTCCTGTGTGTGGCCGCCCTCATCGTCTTCATCACGTTCCTGGTCCTGTCCCGCTCCGGCGGCACAGAGAAACCTGTGGGCGATGTGGCATCTCCCGTTCTGGCCGCCCTCGAAGAAGGGCAGATGACGGAGCAGTCGAACGCCGACGCCGCGAAAGCCTTCGGCTTCGACCTCTCCAAAGCAGAAGGCCTCGTCTACTATGAGAACGAGGACATCATGGACGTCTCCGAACTCCTGATCGTCAAACTGAACGATGCGGAGGACGCGGAGAGTTTCCGTACGGCGGTGGAGACGTACATCGCCAACCAGAAAAACCTCTACAAGAACTACGCGCCGGAACAGTACGCGCTCCTCGAGGACAGCATCCTCGACGTGAGCGGCAACACGCTGTTCTACTGCACCGCGAAAAACGCGGACGCGCTCTACGACGCGTTCAAGACCGCACTGTGATCCGATCAATCATCAAAGGATAACGACGTTATGGTATTCAGTTCCTCGACCTTCCTGATGGCGTTCCTGCCGCTCACGCTGCTCCTCTACTACGGGGTCGGCGTGGCGCTGACGAAGAACGTCACGGTCAAAAACTGCATCTTGCTCTGCGCAAGCCTCGTGTTCTATGCATGGGGCGAGCCCGTCTATATCCTTCTGATGCTCCTCAGCATCCTGTTCAACTTCGCGGCGGGACGGGTCATCGACGACGCGCGGGACAGCGGCCGCAGCAAAAAGGCGACCGCCCAGTTCGTGCTCGCGGTCATCTTCAACCTCGGGGTCCTCGGCTTCTTCAAGTACGCGGACTTCCTTGTCGACAACCTGAACGGCATCTTCGGGGCGCACATCCCTCCGCTCGAACTGCCGCTGCCGATCGGCATCTCGTTCTACACGTTCCAGATCCTCTCGTACATCATCGACCTGTACATGGGCAAGATCCGCGTCCAGAAGAACCTTCTGTCCTTCGCGCTTTACATCTCGCTGTTCCCGCAGCTGATCGCCGGCCCCATCGTCAAGTACCGCGACATCGAGGCCCAGCTGACCGGGCGCAAAGAGAGCTGGAGCAAGTACTCCCGCGGCATGGCCCGGTTCGTCGTCGGACTCGCCAAGAAGCTGATGCTGGCGAACACCCTCGGCGCCGTGTACTCGGGCATCCAGGCGATGGACGTCGGGTCCCTCAGCGCGCTGGCCGCGTGGACCGGCATCGCCTGCTACACGCTGCAGATCTACTTCGACTTCTCCGGGTACTCGGACATGGCCATCGGCCTTGGCAGCATGTTCGGGTTCTCGTTCAACGAGAACTTCAACTTCCCGTATATCGCCTCGTCCATCACCGACTTCTGGCGCAGATGGCACATCTCCCTGTCCTCCTGGTTCCGGGACTATGTGTACATCCCGCTCGGCGGCAACCGGCGGAAGACCCCGCGGGTCATCTTCAACCTGCTGGTCGTCTGGCTGCTGACCGGCCTCTGGCACGGCGCCGCCTGGAACTTCGTCCTCTGGGGCCTGTTCTACGGCGTCCTGCTCATTTTCGAAAAGTTCGTGCTGGGCGACCGGCTGGAGCGCATCCCCTCGCCGGTCCGCCATCTCCTGACGATGCTGCTCGTCATGTGCGGCTGGGTGCTCTTCTCGGCGCCTGACCTCACCGGCGCGCTCCTGTACCTGAAGGCCATGTTCGGCGGCGCCGCCGGCTGGACCGACGGCAACGGCGCGTACCTGCTTTCCACCAACCTCGCGGTGCTGGTGCTCGGCGCGTTCTGCGCGACGCCCCTGTACCGCAAAGTGCTTGACCGTGTCGACCCGAAGTGGGTCAGCCGGGCGAAGGTCGTCGCCTATCCCCTGCTGTTCGCCCTCTGTGTCGTCTTCATGGTCAGTGAGACCTATAATCCGTTCCTGTATTTCCGCTTCTGACCGACCGATCCGCCTCTGACAAGGAGTTCTGACCATGGCTGACAAGACTCGCCAAAAACAGAATAACGCCGCACGGCGGGAAGACCGGCTCTGGGTGTTCCGCGCCGCGGTCCTCGTGACCCTGCTGATCGTGCTCCTGAGTGTCGGTTCGCTGATCGCCAAGGACCGGGAGTACAGTGCCAACGAGAACCGGTACCTGGCCGGGCGCCCGTCATTAAGCCTCTCCTCGCTGACTTCGGGCAAGTTCATGGAGGACACCGAAGCGTACCTGTCGGACCAGTTCCTCGGCCGCGACTTTCTCGTGCGCACCCGCGCCGGCATCGACCGGTTCGTCGGGAAACGCGAAGTGAACGACGTGTACGTCGGGAAGGACCACTTCCTGTTCGAGAAACCTTCCACCTGGGACGAGGCGCGCATGACGCGGACCCTGAACACCATCAACCTGGTGACGAGCAAGAGCGGGGACATCCGTTCTTACATGGCCATCGCGCCGAACGCCACGGAGCTTTTGAAAGACTACCTGCCGACGGGCGCGCCGGTGACGAACCAGACGCAGCAGATCGAGGCCATCTATAAAAACCTGCCCGACGTGGAGTGCGTCGACCTCGTGAAGCCTCTGAAAGCCGTGAAGGACCCGACGGCGCTCTACTACCGGACCGACCACCACTGGACCGCTGCCGCGGCCGAGGTGGCATTCCGGGAGATCGCTTTGGCGATGGGCCTCGTACCGGACGCGGTCTCCTACCAGACCCTGCCGGTCACGAACTCGTTCCGGGGCACCATGGCCTCCTCTTCCGGCATCTTCAAAGCGAGCGACACCATCTCGATCACTGTGCCGGAGAAAGAGCAGAAACTCGTCGTCACGTACGTCAACGAGGACAAAAAGACCGCGACCCTGTTCGACGCGTCCAGGCTCAAAGAGAAGAGCCAGTACGACGTGTTCTTCGGCGGCAACTTCGCCGAGGTGCGCATCGACACCGGCGCCGGGTCCGACCGCGTCCTGCTGGTCCTGAAGGACTCCTACGCCAACTGTGTCATCCCGATGATGACGCCGTTCTTCAAGACCATCGTCCTGGTCGACCCCCGGTACTACAACGACAACCTGCCGGACACCATCTCCAAAGAGGGCGTCACCGACCTCCTCTGGTTCTACAACGTCAACACGTTCCTGAACGACACCTCGATCGGCGACAAACTGGGGTGAACGAGAAACAAAAAGAAAGAAGCGAGCTCGAATGAGCTCGCTTTTCTTGTTGCCGGCACACTGGTTTGCAGGGTCCTGCCCGGGAAAAATACTCTGTTTTGCGGATAGGAGTCGAGCGTAAGCTTCGATATAATAGAGTTGTCAAAGAATTCACAACCTTGAAAGGAGAACCTGTCATGAAAGAAGTTTGTGTCATCACCGGCGGCGGTTCCGGCATGGGCCTTGCCACCGCGAAGTACATCAAAGACCGTCTGGTCATCATCTCCGGACGTACCGAAAGCAAGCTGGCAAAAGCCTGCGAAGAGCTGAAGTCGGCGGGCGTCGAAGCCATTTACAAGACCTGCGACACCTCCTCGAGAGCCAGCGTCGCGGAGCTCGCAAAGTTCGCCGCGGACCAGGGCGTCATTAAGCAGGTCATCAACTGCGCCGGCATGTCCCCGTCCATGACGAATGCCGAAAAGCTGTTCCGCATCAACGCGATGGGCACCGTCTACGTGAACCAGGAGTTCGCGAAGTACATGGACAAGGGCTCTGTCATCTGCGACGTCGCCTCCAACTCCGCCTACGCGCTTCCCGGCGCCATGATCAAAGCGGTCAAATTCGCCTACAAATGGGCCGACAAAGACGAAGACAAGTTCGTGAACTTCTTCATGAAGCTCGCCGGCAAGATCTCCGACGACTACATGTCCGCCGGCATGGCCTACAGCTTCTCGAAGAACTTCGTCACCTGGTATGCCGCCAAGACCGCATTTGACCTCGGTCCCCGCGGCATCCGCGTCTGCTCCGTTTCCCCCGGACTCATCGCCACAGACATGGGCAACGCCGAAGTCGAACACGGGGGAGATCTCATCAAGAAGAACTGCGAAGAGCGTATGGGCACTGCCGACGAGCTCGGCTACGCCATCGCCACCGCGGCCGATCCGCGCAACGGTTACCTCGCGGCGGTCGACGTCCTCGTCGACGGCGGCTCCACCCGCGGCAACGCGGAGTTCAAGCATGACCCGCTTGCCCCGCTCAAGATGGCCGGCATCATCAAGTAAGCCCCTGACCCCTCTGTCGAAATAAAAAAGCACCTCCTGCGAGGTGCTTTTCTTTCTGTTTGGCAAGGGTTCCCCGATGGCTCATTCCTCCGGGACCGCGGACAAACGCGCCATGAGGTCTCGCATCTTTTCCTCGAAAAAGTCCGCGCGGATAAGAGCGACACCGTGTTCGTCGCTGGCCACGATGAGCCGGTCGCCGCCCTGCAGACCCAGATGGTCCCGGGCCGCCTTGGGGATGACGATCTGTCCCCGGTCGCCCAGGGTGACGGACCCCCAGATGTTCTTGCCGGCCGGCGCCGGCGGGACGGTCCCGACGCCTTCCACGGTCTCGGTCTTCAGGAGGCTGTCGACGGTGACGCCGTAGACCTCCGCGAGCCGCGCCGCCTTTTCGATGTCAGGCGTGGTCTGCCCGTTCTCCCACTTCGCGTAAGCCTGGCGGGAGATCTCGATCTTTTCCGCGATCTGCTCCTGGGAATAGCCGTTCAGATTGCGCAGGATCCGCAGGTTTTCTTTCAGCATGGTCTTTGCCCCCTATAAATCGATCCGTTCAAAGTCTCTGCACGCTTTATTATACGACAGGAACGTCAGGGCGACAAAGGCGGCGGCTCCGGCGAGGAGCATCAGGAGCTGCAGGCCGAGGTGTTCGAACCCGAACGCGTTCAGCGCTTCCAGGCCGGGGACGTGATGCGCCGCCTCCGCGAGGAAGATGACCGCGAAACAGACGACGATAAAGATCACGAAGTGCTTCCCCAGTTTATATGCCGTCTTCAGGAACCCGCCGAGGAAGATAGCGTTGAACAATCCGAAGATCAGCAGCACGGAACCGAGGAAGAAGAGGTTCGCGTTCATGAGGGCGTTCTGACGGTAGATGGCGGCGTCTGACAGCACGGTCATGCGGACCACTGTGAGGACCGCCATGACGGCGAAGCCCGCCAGCTCGATGAGCGCTACGAACTGGTATTTCCCTTTGACGACGTCGCGTTTCGCGATGGGCAGCAGCGCGGAAAACACGATGTCATTGGCCTCCCGGGCGCTCTGAAAACTCTGGAAGATGCCCAGAGTGATGAAGAAGGCGCCGCAGAGGATGGGGTAACCGGGAACCAGCGTCATGACGCCAAAACCGATGAACAGATAGGTCAGCAGAAGCGCGCTGAGGCGCATCTCTTTTTTCAGCAATGCGTTCATGCTCTCGCCTCCTTTTCCAGTCTCAGGAAGACCTCTTCCAGGGTCTCATCCGGCTCGCTGTACTGCTCCAGGAACTCCTGCTTCGGGCAGGCAGCCCGGATCTCTCCGTTGCTGATGTACACGAGGTCGTCCGCGCATTTTTCGATGTCAGACGTGATGTGGGTGGAGAACAGGATGGTCACGCCGTGTTCCTTCAGTGTTAGGAAGAGCTCGAGCAGCTCGTCCCTGGAAAACGGGTCCAGCCCGCTGGTCGGCTCGTCCAGAATGAGCACTTCGGCGCGGTGCGACAGAGCCAGGAGGAGGTTGAACTTCACTTTCATGCCCTCCGAGAGCTCGATGGGCTTTTTCGTCTCGTCCAGTCCGAACAGGTCCAGGTACTTTCGATAGGCCTCCTCGTCCCAGCTCGGGTAGAACGTCTTCGTGACGGAGACGATCTCCCGGATCGGCTTTCTCGGGTACCAGCTCACTGTTCCGGTGGAATAGCCGATGCGCTGTTTGATCTCCATCTCGTGCTCCGAAAACGGCAGGCCGAAGTATGTGATCTCCCCGCTGTCCGGATGCACCAGATTCAGCATGGACTTGATGGTCGTGGTCTTCCCGGCGCCGTTCCGGCCGATGAACCCGGTGATTTTTCCCGCCTCGAGCGAGAACGACACGTGGTCGAGCCGGAACGCCGGATAGGTCTTGCAGACCCCCGACAGTTCAACGATATTCATAGCACACCTCTTCTCCGAACGCCGACGCATTCGTGTGATTTCTATGAATATTGTAAAGTTTGGTTGCGCCTCGAACAACCAACTAAAGCTAACATGTTTTGGCGATTTACGTTGCGTTTGGTTGCAAAAAAGAAAAGGACGCCAAAAGGCGTCCTTTTCTTTTTTGGTGGAGATGGCGGGAATCGACGTGCTTTTCGCTTCGCTCCGCCGCGAAAACCACACCGAGCTGCTGCCGCAGCTCCTGCAGCTAAAAACAGTCCACAGGACTGTTTTCTTTACGCCGCAGCCTAAAGGTTCGATCCCCGCACTTCAGAACGACAAAAAGGACACCCTGTTTGGGTGTCCTTTGTCGTTGGTGGAGATGGCGGGAATCGAACCCGCGTCCGAGCTGCCCTCCATAAAACTTTCTACGAGCGTATTCAGTCTATTGAGATTCCCCCGGGTGTGAGCCGGCTGACAGGCTTACACCGTCGGTAGTTCCGAAGTCATGATGGCGACTGGAACGGATCGCCATTCACGTTCACCGCTAAAATGACACCGTCCCCGGGCCGCGGTACTCCCGGTTCCGATGCAGGCTACTTAAGCAGCCTGAAGTTCGTAATTAGAGTTGTCGTTTATTTTAGACAATTTGAGGCTTTTACGAGATTCCTCAGCTCGGCTCGCTTATCTTACTTCCAGACCCCCGTCGAAATCCTTTCATCCCCATGTGAGCGAGTGCCCCTCTCGGGGCCTCGCGAACATGTCAATGCTAATTTCTTGCCCGCAGCTCTCTTGCTGCTTCGCGCTCCGCGTCTTTGCGGGCGATGGACTCGCGCTTGTCGTAGTTCTTCTTACCCTTGCACAGCCCGACCTGGATCTTCAGGCGGCCGCGGTTGAAGTACGCCGACAGCGGGATGAGGGTGAGACCCTGCTGCTTCAGCTGCCCGTACAGGCGGTTGATCTCCCGCTTGTGCATGAGGAGCCGCCGTTTGCGCATGGGGTCCCGGTTGAAAATGTTCCCGAATTCATAGGGCGATATGTGCATCCCGTTCACATAGATCTCGCCTTTTTCGATGCTGCACCAGGCGTCTTTCAGGTTGACTTTCCCCTGGCGCACCGACTTCACTTCGGTGCCGAAGAGTTCGATGCCGGCTTCGAAACTTTCGAGAACAAAGTAATCGTGGTATGCCTTTTTGTTTCTCGCAACGGTCTGCAGACCGTTGTCTTTTTTCTCGGCCATGAACTCTTCTCACCTCCGTTCGATGGCTGGTATTTTGTCAGATCTCCCGTCTGCCCTCCATGGCGCGGGCCAGAGTCGTCTCGTCCGCGTACTCGAGGGTGGCGCCTACGGGCACACCGTAAGCGAGGCGGGTGGTGCGGATGCCCATGGGTTTTAAGAGGCGGGAGAGGTACATCGCCGTGGCTTCGCCCTCTACCGTCGGGTTCGTCGCCATGATGACCTCTTTCACGCCGTCGAGCCGGGCCAGCAGTTCCTTGATGGTCAGCTGGTCGGGGCCGATGCCGCTCATGGGCGAGATGGCGCCGTGCAGCACATGGTACGTGCCCTTGAACTCGTGGGTGCGTTCGAACGCGTCGACGTCCCGCGGGTCCTCGACCACACAGACAACTGTCTGGTCGCGGGCCTCGTTGCTGCAGATGGAGCAGTATTCGTCTTCGGTCAGATTGCAGCACTTTTTACATTGGTGGATCTTCTGCCGGGCGCCGAGGATGGAGTCCGCGAACTTCTTCGCCTCCTCTTCCGGCAGGTTCAGCACATAGAACGCCATACGCTGCGCGCTCTTGTGCCCGATGCCGGGAATGCGCTCGAACTGTTCCACCAGGGTGTCCAGTGCGCCTACATTGTAGCTCATAAGATGTCCTTAAAAGAGTCCGTTCAGACCGGGGATGTTCATGCCGCCGGTCGCACCGTCCATTGCCTGTTCCATGGCTTCCGCGGCTTTGCGGTTCGCCTCGTTGAGGGCTGCGAGGAGCAGGTCTTCCAGCATCTCGACTTCTTCGGGGTCCATGACCTCGGGGTCGATCTTGATGCCCTTGACTTCATGGGCACCGTTGACAGAGACTTCCACGACTCCGCCGCCTGCGGAAGCGGTGAATTCAGTCGCCTGCACTTCGGCCTGCTTCTGTTCCATCTCTTCCTGCATCTTCTGGATCTGCTTCATCATGTTGGCCTGGTTGCCGCCCATGCCGCTTCTCGGTACGTTTGCTTTCATATCTCTCAGTCCTCCAGTTCGTAATCCACCCCGAGCTTGTCGAGGTTGCCAATAAAGTCATCTAAGGGGTCCTCTTCCCGGGTCTCATCGGCCGGGTCGAGGGGCTCTGCCTGCGTGTCGGCCGGCTCCTGTGCGGGAGGTTCGTCCGGGCCGAAGGCGTCGCCGAGCAGTTCCTGGTCCGCGAACCGGAAGCTCACCGCTTCATCGAGTTCGGGATACAGGTCTTCGACCGGCGCCGGGATGTCGGCGTCGTCCGGCTGCGGCGGGACATCGTCGAATTCCTCCTCGTCGTCATCCGGCTGGAAGCGGACGTCGTCGATGTCGGGCAGAGTAAAGGTGGTCGTGTGGGGACGGTCGGCGTCCGGGTCGTCCGGAAGCTCGAGTGCCGAGCCCAGTGTATTGAAGGTCGGTGCGTCAGACGTGAAGCCCTCTTCTTCGGTCAGGGGACCGTTCGGGGCCTCGGTGTGGAGTTCCGCGACCTTGACGTCGGTGTCGTCTTCGGCGGATTTTGCCTCCGACAGTTTCTCCTCGGAGAGTTTGACCTCATAGAGGCCTTCCGCGTCCTCGTCTTCCACGAGTTTGCGCTCCGGCTTGTGTTCCTCGGTCGGATTCGTGAGGTCGTCCGGGAAGGCATCGGCCGGGGCGGTGTCCTCCGGGGCTTCCGCTTCCGCCGCCTCCTTCTCCGGTTCATCGAAGGAGAGGATGTCGTTCTCATCCACGAGCCGCGGCGTCAGGGGCTCGCCCAGGACTTTGCGGGTGGCCTCCATGATGGCGTTCTTGTGGACGTCCTGCCCGATGACCGCCTTGAACAGGAAGTTCGAGGTCGAGATGAGGAGCGCTCTGCCGCGCTTGATGGCCTTGGCGTCCGACATGCAGCCGATCAGCGGCTTGTCGATGGCCGTGGCCTCGCGGATGATGGAGTTCCAGACCGCGTCCTTCAAAGGACCGTCCTCATAGGACTTGAGGACCCGGACATCGGCGTTCTCCGGTGCCGGAGGCTCTTCATAGGAGAGGTCCTCGTCGTCTTCATCAGAAGCAGGCGCGGGCTCCGGTTCGGGTTCCGGCTCGGGCTCGGGCTCTTCCTCCTCGGCGGGCTCTTCTTCCTCAGCGGGCTCTTCTTCGGGCTCTTCCTCCCCGGCGGGCTCTTCTTCAGGAGTTTCCTCTTCAGTGGGCTCTTCTTCGGGGGCTTCTTCCTCCGAAGCCTCTTCCGGTTCGGCAGGAGCGTCCTCTTCGGCGAGCTCTTCGGGTTCCGGCTCAGGCTCTGGCTCGGGTTCCGGCTCAGGCTCCGGCTCGGGTTCCGGCTCAGGCTCTGGCTCGGGTTCCGGCTCCGGCTCCGGCTTGGGCTCGGGTTCCGGTTCGGGTTCCGGCTCCGGCTCGGGCTCGGGTTCCGGTTCGGGTTCCGGCTCCGGCTCGGGTTCAGGCTCGGGCTCCGCAACAGGTTCGGGCTCGGCAGGGACTTCTGCCTCCGCTTCAGGTTCTGTTTCCGCCTCGGCTTCTGCTTCCGCGGCTTTCGCCATGGCTGCCGCGACCGCGGTGGAGACCACGGGCGCCGCGACGGCCGGGGCCGCGTTCAGCGGGACCTGGCCCCGCTCCGGGATGACCGCCGGTTCGGGGTCTGCCACATTTTCGGCGTAGATGCCGTCGGTGCACAGGCGGATGAGCGCCATCTCCATCTCCACGCGGCGGTTCAGGCCTTTGCGGATGAGGACGAGGGCGTCGCCCAGCGCGTTCAGTGTATTCAGGATATCGCTCATGGACGTCTTCTTCGCGGCGGACTGGTACGCTGCCAGCTCGACCGCCGAGCAGACGATGAGGTCCTTCGGGTTCTTGACCGCTTTGCAGACCATGAGGTTCCGGAAATGGTTGATGAGTTCATTGCACAGCCGTTCCATGTCGCAGGAGCGGTTGTAGAGGTCGTCGATCTGGGCGAGCGCCATCGCGCTGTTGCGCTGCAGGATGCTGTCCGCCAGCTGGAAGAGGTAGTCTCTTCCGGCGAGGCCGACGACCGCGTTGACGGTGGCTTCGTCGATGCTCGCCCCCTGGCCGATGCACTGGTCCAGGATGGAGAGCGCGTCACGAAGGGCGCCGTCCGCGAGACGGGCGATCAGGTTCGCCGCGCCTTCGGTCAGGTCGAGGTCCTCCTCGTTCGCCACATAGAGGAGCCGTGCGGCGATGTCCTCGGGCGATATACGGTGGAAGTCGAAACGCTGGCAGCGGGACAGGATGGTGGCCGGAAGTTTGTGGACCTCCGTCGTCGCCAGTACGAACTTGACGTGCTCCGGCGGCTCTTCCAGCGTCTTCAGGAGCGCGTTGAACGCGCCGGTGGAAAGCATGTGGACTTCGTCGATGATGTAGACGCGGTATTTGCCGCCGACCGGCGTGAAGTTCGCCTCGTCGCGGATCTCACGGATGTTGTCGACACCGTTGTTCGAGGCGGCGTCGATCTCGACGACGTCGAGGATGGACCCGGCGTCGATGCCTTTGCAGGTCTCGCAGCAGTTGCAGGGGTCCCCGTCGACCGGGTGCTCACAGTTGACTGCCTTGGCGAAGATCTTGGCGCAGGTCGTCTTGCCGGTACCTCTCGAACCGGTGAACAGATAGGCATGGGAATGCCTGCCCGTCCGCACCTCGTTCATGAGGGTCCGGGTGACGTGCTCCTGCCCGACGACGTCCGCAAAGACCTGGGGTCTCCACTTCCGGTACAGAGCCTGATATGCTTCTGCCATGGTAACACCGACTTTCCACACTAATGTCTGATAAACGCAAAAAGAAGCGAAGCTGCTTTTTCTTGACCATATGGCGAGCAGGCTTACTGTGGCGCACAGTGCTAACCGCTTAATGCTGCTCGGTTCCCCGCCTGACATGATTCACAGCGCTCCGTCGCACAGGACCCACGCGCCATATGGCCAAACAAAAGCTCACTCCGCTTTTATCAGTGCTCATTATTATACTGAAAATTCCCCTCTAAATCAATATTTTATAGTAACAGAATTTATTTTTATAGGAATTTCAAGAAGGATGTGTTACAATGTACGATGAATTTTTCTAATCTCGGGAAGCAGAGGGGGTAAATCGCCCCCAAAACTGCCCACAAAAGGAGTTATATTTACATATGGCACTTTTTTCAAACCTTTTTGATTATTCCGCCAAGGAACTCAAAAAGATGAACCCGATCAAGGAGGAAGTCCTTGCCCTTGAGGAGAAGTACGCCGCCATGTCCGAAGAGGAACTGCGCGCCGTCACCCCTGCTCTGAAAGAGCGTCTCGAAAACGGCGAGACCCTGGAGGACATCCTTCCCGACGCGTTCGCGGCCTGCCGTGAGGCATCCGTCCGCGCCGTCGGCCTGAAGCCCTACCCGGTCCAGGTCCTCGGTGGTATCGTCCTCCACAACGGCGGTATCGCGGAGATGAAGACCGGTGAAGGTAAGACCCTTGTCGCCACCCTTCCCGCCTACCTCAACGCCCTCACCGGCGAAGGCGTCCACATCGTCACCGTCAACGATTACCTCGCACGCCGTGACTCCGAGTGGATGGGTAAAGTCTACCGCTATCTCGGCCTGACCGTCGGCCTCATCGTCAACGGCCTCGACAACGACCAGAGACGCGAAGCTTATGCAGCGGACATCACCTACGGTACGAACAACGAGTTCGGTTTCGACTACCTGCGTGACAACATGGTCCAGTACAAGTCCGAAAAGGTCCAGCGCGGCCATGCCTACGCCATCGTCGACGAAGTCGACTCCATCCTCATCGATGAAGCCCGTACTCCGCTCATCATTTCCGGCCAGGGCACCGAGTCCACCGACCTCTATCAGCTGGCCGACCAGTTCGTCTGCACCCTGACCATGGGTAAAGTCAAAGAAGTCGAGACCAAGCAGGAATACGAAGATGTCGTCGAAGGCGACTACATCGTCGACGAAAAGAACAAGACCGCGACCCTCGCCCAGAGCGGTGTCAAGAAAGCGGAGGCGTTCTTCAACGTCGAGAACCTGACCGATGCCGAGAACACCCAGCTGTTCCACAACATCAACCAGGCCATCCGTGCCCACGGCATCATGCACAAGGACATCGACTACATCGTCCGTGACGGTGAAGTCCTCATCGTCGACGAGTTCACCGGCCGTATCATGCACGGCCGCCGCTACAACGAAGGCCTCCACCAGGCCATCGAGGCGAAGGAACACGTCAATGTCCAGAGAGAGAGCAAGACCCTTGCCTCCATCACCTTCCAGAACTACTTCCGTCTGTATCGGAAGCTGTCCGGTATGACCGGTACCGCCATGACCGAAGCAGACGAGTTTTCCGAGATCTACAACCTGTACCCGGTCGAGGTCCCGACCAACGAGCCGATGATCCGTGTCGATCATGACGACGTCGTCTACAAGACCGAGAACGGCAAGTTCTACGCCATCATCGACCAGATCGTCGAAGCCCACGCGAAGGGCCAACCGGTCCTCGTCGGTACGGTCTCCATCGAAAAATCCGAAAAACTCTCGAAGCTCCTCAAGGAAAAGGGCATCAAGCACGAGGTCCTGAACGCGAAGAACAACGAGCGTGAGGCGGAGATCATCGCACAGGCCGGTAAATTCGGCGCCATCACCATCTCCACCAACATGGCCGGTCGTGGTACCGACATCATGCTGGGCGGTAACCCCGAATACCTCGCCCGCGCCGAGCTGCGCAAATCCTTCCCGAACGACATCGTCGTCGAGGCCATGGGCTATGCGGAGACCGACAACAAGGACGTCATCAAAGCCCGCGAAGAGTTTGCGAAACTCCTCGACAAGTACAGAGCACAGATCGCTCCCGAAGCCGACAAGGTCCGTGAGGCCGGCGGTCTCATGATCATCGGCACCGAGCGCCACGAAGCCCGTCGTATCGACAACCAGCTCCGCGGACGTTCCGGCCGTCAGGGCGACCCGGGTGAATCCCGCTTCTTCCTCTCCATGGAAGACGACCTCATCCGTCTGTTCGGCGGTCAGAGAATGACCCGCATCATGGACACCCTCAAGGTCGACGAAAACGTCCCGATCGAGATGCGCGCCCTCTCCAAGACCATCGAAAACGCCCAGAAGAAGGTCGAAGGTCAGCACTATGCGACCCGTAAACACGTCCTCCAGTACGATGACGTCATGAACCAGCAGCGCGAGATCATCTACAAAGAGCGCGACAAGGTCCTCGACGAAGTCGACCTCAAGGACAACATCCTCGAGATGCTCGACGAATGTGTCGAAGCCGCCGTCCAGCACTTCTGTGTCGGCGAGACCTGGGAAGAATGGGACATCAACGCCCTTCGTGAACACTTCATGGGCTGGATCACCTCTCCGGACGACCTCCAGGAAGAGATGACCCGCGACGAGATCGAAGACTATCTGAAGGACAAGGGCCGTGCCCGCTACGACGAGCGCGAGTTCGAATTCTCTCCGGAAGTCACGAGAAACCTCGAGCGCATGATCCTGCTCCGCAACGTCGACTCCCTGTGGATGGACCACATCGACGCCATGGAACAGCTCGAACGCGGCATCGGCCTGCGTGCATATGCGCAGCAGAACCCGGTCGTCGCCTTCAAGTATGAGGCGTCTGAGGTCTTCAACGAGATGACCGAGGCCATCCGCGAGAACACGGTCCGCGACATGCTCACCGTCCGTGTCCGCAAGCAGACGCCCATCAAGAGAAAGGCCGTCGCGAAAGTCACCGGCATGTCCGGCGGCGGAGACCAGGCTGAGAAGGCAGAAGTCAAGAAGCCTGTCATCAAAGAGAAGAAGCCCGGCCCGAACGACCCCTGCTGGTGCGGTTCCGGCAAGAAGTACAAGAAGTGCCACATGATGGAAGATATCCAGAAAGGCGAGGCGTAAATCGCCGCGGCACTCTGAGAACAACAAAAAAGCGTCCTCTTCGCGAGGACGCTTTTCTTTTTTCAGATCTTCGGCTGGACGAACTTGCCAACGTAGTTTTCCGACTTCATGACGTTGATGATGGCGTCGGGGTCCGCTTTCAGGATGACGTCGGTGGCCTCGTGGAGCTGGTAGCTCGAGATGATGGCCACGCAGAGGCAGGTGGGGGTCCCGGAGTAACCGCCGGTGCCGTCGAGCGCCGTGATGCCGTGCTCGAAGGCGTCGATGTACGCCCGGATGACCTCGTCCTTCTTCTTCGTAAAGATCTGCAGCGTGATGCGCTTGTACCGGTTGTGGAAACTCGAGATGGTCCGGGTGCAGAGGAACTGGAAGAGGATGGAGTATCCCGCCTTGTCGAACCCGAAGAGGAATCCGAAGATGGTCAGGAGGACGCAGTTGAAGATGAAGATCTGCGACCAGATCTCTTTGCCGGACTTGTTCGCGACGTAAAGGGAGATGAAGTCCGTTCCGCCGGACGAAGCGCCTCCCCGGAGCGCGATGACGATGCCGAAGCCGTAGAGGAAACCGCCGAAGATGACATTCAGGATGATCTCCCCGAGGAACGGGAACACCGGGACGATCTTCAGGAAGAGCGATGTCAGGAGGACATTCGCCAGAGAAAAGAAGACGAACCGCTTCGAGATGTGCTTCGCGCTGAACAGCGCCACCGGCAGGTTGATGAGCGTCAGGAGCAGGGCCGTCGACAGGTGGAGACCGACGAGGTTCCCCGCTTTCTGTCCCAGGACCGCTATACCCATGAAACCGCCGGGCAGCAGGTCTGCCGCGTCTAAAAAGACGTTGTTCGCGACCGCCATGACAAAGGCGGAGACCACGACCGCAACGGCTGTGATCAGGTTTCGCTTCGTGAGCCACTCGGCTTTCGCTTTTTGTTTCAGGTCTTCCATGACCGGTTCCTCCTTTCCGGAAATACCGCCGACATTCTGCCACGTTTCCGGTCACAATGCAAGAGGGAATTTTTACGGGTCGATATATGCGTCCATGGCGTGGAGCTGGACGGCCTCGAGCAGGTGGGGCAGTTCGATGGTCTCACTGTCTGCGAGGTCGGCGATGGTCCGCGCCACTTTGAGGATCTTGTCGTTGCTCCGGGCGCTGAACTGATGCCGCTCGTGAGCCGCCAGCAGCGCGTCCCGGCACGGGCCGTTCAGGGCGCAGAACGCGTCCAGCTGCGCCCGCCCCATGGCGGCGTTGCAGGTGATGCCGGAGCCGTCGAACCGGGCTTTCTGGATGTCCCGGGCCGCGGCGACCCGGGCGCGGATGTCCGCCGAACACTCGGCGGGTTTCCTCTCCAGGAGGAGGCGCTCCGGCACCGGCCGCACCCGGACATGGATGTCGATGCGGTCGAGGAACGGCCCGGACAGCTTGTCCGCGTACCGGCGGATGTCGCTGAGCGAACAGGTGCAGACGCGGCCGTTTTCGCTGTACGGGACCCCGTAGTAGCCGCAGGGACAGGGGTTCATGGCTCCGACGAGCTGGATGTTCCCGGGGTAGGTGACGGTGGCCCGGTTGCGGGCGATCGTGATGCACCGGTCTTCCAGCGGCTGCCGGAGCGCCTCGAGGACCGGGCGGGCGAAATAGGGCGTCTCATCCAAGAAGAGGACGCCGTTATGGGCGAGGGTGACTTCCCCGGGGCTCGCCTGGTACCCGCCGCCTGCCATCGCGGGCAGAGTGGCCGTGTGGTGCGGTGCCCGGAAAGGGCGCTCGACCATAAGGGGCAGATCCTCCGGCAGGAGGCCGCCCACCGAATAGATGTTAGTGGTCTCGAGGGCCTCGTCCCAGGTCATGGCCGGCAGGATGCCCGGCAGTCGCTTCGCGAGCATACTTTTGCCTGCGCCGGGCGGGCCGACCAGCAGGACGTTGTGGCCTCCTGCCGCGGCGATCTCCAGCGCGCGGCGGGCTTCCTGCTGCCCGACGACTTCCGAGAAGTCCGGGGCATCCGCGCTTGCCTTTTGTTTTACTAGCATTGCAAACGGGACGGGTTCGACCGGTTCGATGAGCTTCTCGCCGCGCAGGTGCGCAAGAAGTTCCTCCACTGTGTGGACCGGATAAACGTTCATGGCGTCACAGACCGCCGTCGCCTCTTTCGCGTTCCCGGCCGGGATGAACGCCTGTTTCATCCCCTGTTCCCGGGCGGTGATCAGCATGGGGAGCACGCCGCGGACACGGCGTACATCGCCCCGGAGCGAGAGTTCTCCGAGAAACACGGCCGTCTGCAGCTCCGCGAGTTTGCGCTCGAGGGTTTTCTGCCCTGAGATGATCTGGTGGTCGGCGAGCATCATGGCCGTGAAGATGGGCAGGTCGTAGATGGGCCCTTCCTTGCGGAAGTCCGCCGGCGCCAGGTTCACGGTGATGCGGCTGATCGGGAACTGGAACCCGCAATTGCGGACCGCGGAACGCACCCGCTCCTTGGACTCTGAAACCGCCGAATTCGGCAGACCTACGAGGTCGAACCGGGGCAGACCGCTCGAGAGGTCCACTTCGACCGTCACGAGCTCCGCGGACAGGCCGCGCACCCCGGCACTCTTTACACTTGCGTACATAAGAATGTCTCCTTTCTTACATACCCTGCCGGCCGGCACGTGGGGGGATGGAGACAAGGCCGCTCTCTGCCGCAGGGGTCAGGAACATTGTAGCGCAAATCGCCTCCGGATGCACCCGCACCATTTGACACGGACCCGCCGGCGATTTACAATGCTGTTGTTCTGACGGTACATGGCGCAGACCGTGTCCGATAAAGTTTAAGGGAAAGAAGGCTTTTACAGTGAACAAATTGTTTACTAAAATCACCGCAATTATCCTGGCGCTCCTCATGGCCGGAAGCGTCATGGTCGTGGGGTTCCAGATGTTCTCGTAACCCTAGTATTTACGCCATTTTCGAATTCTCAACAAGAAATAGTAAACTTCGTTCTTATCCGCATTTAACATTCGTTAATATATCCAAATTTCGCATGTTTCTTTTGTGCATGACGTTGATTGACACTTATCCGAATTTGAAGTATTTTATTTTTTGTGTGTACGAATTGTATACGGCATTTTTTTCAAGTGAGGTTAAGAAACATGTACGAAGACAAAACCCTTGTCTGTAAGGAGTGCGGCAAGGAGTTCGTGTTCACCGCCGGTGAGCAGGAGTTCTATGCTGAGAAAGGCTTCGAAAACGAGCCCCAGCGTTGCAAAGAGTGCAGAGACGCACGGAAGATGGCTGCCAAAGCCAACCGTGTCATGTACGATGCCGTCTGTGCAAACTGTGGTGCAGAATGCAAAGTCCCCTTTAAGCCGCGGGAAGACCGTCCGGTCTACTGCAGCGAATGCTTTGCAAACATGAGCGAGGCCCAGTAAGGCTTCACGAAACCGTCGAAAAAGACCGCTCCCCCGAGCGGCTTTTTTGTTTTTCCGGTGTACTATTCCGGAAGAATCCGATATAATGAGGTTTGAAAGGAAGGTGGACTGTTATGATCGGTCTCGGAACCTGGGCGTTCGAACTGAACACCCCCGTATTCAAAGGCACTCTTCACCTGACCATTTCCGACAAGGGCGGTCAGTACGAGTTCAAGCCGGAACTCCCCGGCTACAACGGACCCCTGGAGTATGAGGTCCTGTCCGTCCAGGAAGACGGCAACACTCTGTTCGGTGAACTCACCACGTCGTTTATCCCCATGAAGAAGCCGGTCAAACTGGCCATGACCTTCGCGGGCGACCGGTGTGCTGCCATCGCCAAAGTCCCGATGCTCGGCAAAGTCAATGTCCAGGGCAAACGGATCGGAGGCGGCGGACGGTAGATCGCCCCACCCAAACGGGTAAACCGCTGCGCTGTTCGCGGCGCGGCGTTTCCAAAATATCTGTATAACAGGAAAGGATATTTATCATGAAGTACGTATGCGATGTTTGTGGTTACATCTACGATCCGGAAGTCGGCGATCCCGATAACGGCATCGAGGCCGGCACTGCTTTTGAAGCTCTCCCCGAAGACTGGGTCTGCCCGCTTTGCGGCGTTGGCAAAGAGGACTTCTCCCCGGAGGCGTAACCCCCACCACACCATAGGAACAAGACCGGAAGGGCCAGACGGCGCTCCCGGTTTTTTCTTTTTTTGGCGATGTACCTCTCTTTATTATTTTTAAGGGAGACATTGTAGACTATATCCAAACATGATAAAATGATAGGCAGCATTCTGACGGGAAAACCCGTCGAAATAAGGGGCGATTCACCATGAGCAGAAGTGGATTTTTGAAGTTCGGTGCCGTCGTCGGCGCCATTGCCGCCACCGTGGCGGGAACGGCCGCCATCGCGAACCGGTCCGCCGAGCAGAGCGAGGAGGCCCTGTTTGCCGGAGACCATCCGGAGAACAGCGGATTCGGACTCGGGAACCTTCCGGGACTGGACAGCTTCCCGACCGCGCCGGCGGAAGACTCTGAAAAAGAAGATACCATTGCGGACCTCGTCGCGAAAGCGCTGAGCGAGATCAATGAAGGTTCTGAGGACCAGAAGGCTGCCGCGCTGGAAGAAGCGAAGGCGAAGGCGGAGCTGATGGCCGCGGAAGAGCGGATCGCAGCCGCCGAAAAAGCTGCCGCGGAAGCCCGTGCCGCCGCGGAAAAGGCCGAACGGGAACTGAAGCGGATGGAAGACGAGAAGGCCGCCGAGGCCGAGCGCAAAGCGGAAGAGGAAGAGGCCCGCAAGGCCGCCCGCGCCGCCGTCGCCGCCCGGCAGGAGCGCATCAGCCGTCTCGCCATGGAAGATGAGCAGCTCGCCCGCGATCTCGAGAACGGAACGACATCCGAACCCGACTTCGTCGTGTCCGAGAACGCCGCATCTGACCGCATCTACCGCCGTCCCCTCTCCCGCACCCCGCTGACCGACGACCTTCGGGTCGCCGACCTCATGAGTGCCGAGCACGAAGCGAAGCGCGTCGATGCCACGGTCATCAAACCCGCCATGAGCAAAAAGACCCCGGACGTTGAGCCGCTGCCCCTGGCCACCGAGACCCCGGACGTCGAAAAGCTCGGATACTTCGAGCGCCGGCGGAAAGCGAAAGAAGAAAAAGCGGCCGAAAAGATCCGGCTCGCCGAAGAAAAAGCCAAACAGGCCGAAGAGGAAGCTCGCCTGGCCGAGGAAGCCCGCCTGAAAGCCGAAGCCGAGGCAAAGGCCAAAGCCGAAGAAGAAGCCAGGCTCGCCGAAGAGGCCAGACTGAAAGCAGAAGCTGAGGCGAAGGCCAAGGCCGAGGAAGAAGCCAGACTCAAGGCGGAAGCTGAGGCGAAAGCCAAGGCGGAAGAAGAAGCTCGCTTGAAAGCCGAAGCTGAGGCAAAGGCCAAGGCTGAAGAAGAAGCCAGGCTCGCCGAAGAGGCCAGACTGAAAGCCGAAGCCGAGGCAAAGGCCAAAGCGGAAGAAGAAGCCAGACACAAGGCGGAAGCCGAGGCAAAGGCCAAAGCAGAGGAAGAGGCCAGACTCAAGGCGGAAGCTGAGGCGAAGGCCAAAGCGGAAGCTGAAGCGAAAGCAAAAGCCAAAGCCGAGGAAGCTGCTCGCCTGGCGGCGGAAGCGAAAGCCGCAAAAGAGGCGAAACTGATCGAAGAAGCGAGAGCGCTCTACGCGGATGTGGAGCCCGATGAATATGATGTCGAGAGGATTGAGATCTATATGGACCCGAACGTAAACACCATTTCTGTTGGCGGCGCGGTCGTCTCCGATGACCCCGCAAATGAAAACATCGTTGCCGTAGCCGAGGCTGCGGGCGTCAAGGCGGAAAGCCTCGTCTCCCTGGTCACGGAAGGCAATGCGCCCCTGGTCTTCGAATTCGCGGACCCGGCCGAGCGCAATGAGGTCACACTCCGGAACGTCTACTTCATCACCGGTGACGGCAAGGTCACCATGCCGAGCCGCAAGGACAACGACAACATCCTGGCCTTCGGCAAGGCGTTCATCACAGACGTCTACGGCTTCAAAGCGTTCCTGGACCGGAAATAAACGGCGGTACATCGCCACCAAAACACAAAAAACCGGAAGACCCGTATGAGTCTTCCGGTTCTTTTTTGATTCAGCAGACCTTGATGATGCGGAACTTGTCGTAGGCATTGAAATAATGCTTCATGTCCCGGTCTTTCCGGTCGTTGGTGTGGGCGGTGTAGCACCACTTGCCGTTCTTCTCTGTCACGATCGATGAGTGTTCATACCGGCCGATCGAGGGGCCGCCCTGGATGACATAGCCCGATTTGAGGTTTCGCCGCACCGTGTTGTCGTTCGTCGAGATAACGGTATCATAATGAGGCGCGAGGTATGTGTACAGGTCTTCGACCCGGACCCAGGACGTGGACACCGCTACCGCTCGCTCATAAGGCGTTTTGGCGTTCGCGGAGGGCGAATTGTAGTAGTACCACTGCTCGGTCGTCGTCTTTGTCCCCGGGTTCGTGCCCCGGATGGAGGACGGCGTCATGGAGAGGCCGCCGGCATGCAGCGCCTGGGAGACGAAGTTCGTGCAGTCTTCTCCGGAGGTCGGGACCCGGTATGCCGGGTTGTACTTTTTCGCGTACTTGTGCGCGTAATCCACGATGGCCTTCTGGTCCAGTGTCGGCCAGAACGGGTCGGTCCCAAAGTCGAATCCCAGCTGACGCAGCGTCTCGAGCGCGTAGCGCAGCAGCTCCGGCACGATGGTGTCCACAAAGTCCTGCAGCGCGCTCCAGCTGAGGAGTTGCGAGAGGTCCAGCCCCTCGATCGCCTGGACGCTCGTGAACTGCGAATACGCCAGCACCGAGGAGTCTTCGGTCTCATCGATGAGCCACCTGCAGATGTCCCGGTACAGCTTCTTCGCCGCCGGGTCCTCCGCGGTCTCCAGATCTTTCACCGTGCACTGTGGCGATATACCCAGGTCCTCCAGCATCTTCGTCAAACGGGTGACCTCGGCACGGACCCAGGTCTGCTGCCGGGCCGCGACCGTGTCGAGGAACGTCTGGTAGGTGTGCTCCTTTTTCATCGCGTCTACCGTGGAGCGGTTCAAAACGAGCGCGTCTTCAATGAGCTGTTCCGTCTGTTTCTCCTGCGCTGTCAGCCCGTCCGCCGTGACCGCCAGGCCCGGCACGACACAGGCGTAAACCAGCACAAGCGTCAATAACAGGCTGATCATCGCCCGGCAAATCGATCGACTTCTCATATCAGGTCCTCCCGTATTCTTTGCTATTTTCAGTATATCAAATAATCTCGCATTCCCCAAACCACAGAGCTCGGCAAACTGGAATTTGTGCGCCCGCGCACACCATTCGACGCAGGCGGGTGCAGTGAACGGTTCGAGAGCCCGGGCATTGGCAGCCCGAACTCCGAACCTGCGGCGTCCACCATCCCGCCTGCTGAACGTTTCTCCTGGCAATAATCAGACA
>JAZOTY010000051.1:0-15924 GCA_045657845.1 Acutalibacteraceae bacterium
TTCTGCTCATAGACCATGGAGCGGAACAGGTCGGTGTCCGCGACGGTCCAGAGGGTGTGGATCCGCGGGGAGTCGATGCCCGGGATCGGCGGCCGCAGGGGAGACGACCCGGTCGCGAGGACCAGTTTGTCGTAGCTTTCCGTGTAATCTTCGTTCGTATCGCTGTTGTGGACCGTGACGGTCTTGTTCGCGCGGTCGATCGCCGTGACCTCGTTGTGGGTCCGGACGTCAACGCCGAAACGGTCTCTCATCTGCTGCGCCGGGGTGACGAGCAGGGAGTCTCTCGAGCGGATGACGTTGCCGACATGGTACGGCAGTCCGCAGTTGGCGTAGGAGATGTAGTCGCCCCGTTCGAGTATGACGATCTCCGCGTTCTCATCGAGTCTGCGAAGTCTGGCAGCACAACCGGCACCTCCGGCGACGCCGCCGACAATGACAACTTTCATCAGGAAACCTCCTTTATCTTTGCTGTTTGGAACATCATAAACCCTAAAACCCACCAAGTCAATAGGTTTATTCGGATCGGTCTTCTTAAACCGTTCTTCAGCCTTACTTTATAAAACTTTTCCAAGGAAGTATGTGACTTAGTCACATAGAGAAAAGAAAAAGCCACTGCGGTCAGGCAGTGGCTTTCTGACAATGAGTCAGTCCCGGAACACTTCGCGGAACAGGTCGAGATGGGGCAGCTTCATGAACGTGCTGAAAATGGTGGAGCCGGCGACGGGGAAGAGGCGGTTGAGTGTGTCCATGAACCGGGCGTCGGGGCCGAGCGTCATCATGGGCTTTTTCTTCTCGATGCCGTCAAAGATCCACTCGACCATGTCTTCGCAGCTGCTGGAGGACATGCGGATCATCTTCAGGGTCCGGTCAGAGGCCTTCTGATAGCGCATGATGTCGGTGGCGATGAACCCCGGGCACACATCACAGAAGTAGCACTTGCCGCGGAACTCATAGCGGAACGCCTCCGTGTAGTTGCGGACCGCCGACTTCGAGGCCGCATAGATCGAGTTGCCGGCGATCGTCATGAGCGAGGAGGCGGAAGCGATGTTGACGACGCCGGGGTCGTCCTGGGTCAGCAGCATGGGCAGCAGGTAACGGGTCCCGTAGACGACGGAAAAGAAGTTCGTGCCCATGACCGTTTCGATCTCCTCCTGCGTGAAGCGGTCCGCCCGTTTGAACTGCGGCAGCATGCCGGCGTTGTTGAGGAGCAGGCTCGGGATCCTGCCCGACGTTTTGAGCTCCTTCGCGAAGTTCTTCCAGTTCTCCTCGACCGAGACGTCGAAGAGGCGGTATTCGAAATGATCGGCATAAGAGCCGAGGTCCTGTACGACCTTTTTCATTTTTTCTTCCGACCGGCCGATGCCGATGACATAACAGTTGTGTTCTTTGATGAACTTTTCCGCCAGTCCTGCGCCGATGCCGCCGGACGCGCCGGAGACGACGACGGTCTTGTTGTCGAGCCAGGCTCCTTTTTTCGCCATAGTTGAGAAGATCCTCCTTCGTGAATCGTATTCCATTGGAATGTCCACCTCCATTATACCTTCCGTCCCCGGCCGCGAATGTGTCCCGATCATTTACAGAGAGCGCCCGTACATCGCGACTTGTTACATTGTCTGTTTATCGAAATAACATTGACATGGTTCTGACAAGGGAAATATACTGTTAATGTTAGCAATCAATTGTTGCCCCATCGTACCCGGGGCAAAAAGAAGGGAGAAAACCATTATGAAATACGCATTCGTGACAGGCGGCGCGGGCGGCATTGCCGGTGCCATCGTCGAAGCTCTGGACAAGACCGGAGAGTGGACCATTTTCGCGACTTACCACAGCAAGCCCCTGACCGACCTTCAGGCCCGCTGCTCGGACCGCGTCATCGGCGTCCAGCTCGACATCACGAGCCAGGAGAGCTGCGATAAGGCAGCCGAGACCGTCAAGGGTTATACCGATACCCTCGACGCGCTCCTCAACTTCGCCGGCATCCACACCATGGCTTCCCTCGTCGAAGGCGACCCCGCCGGTGTCATGGAAAAAATGATCAACACGAACGTCCTCGGCATGATCCGTGTCACGAAGTCGTTCTTCCAGGCCGGCCTGCTCAAAGGCAAGAAGAGCCGCGTCATCAACTGCTCCTCCGAGTGCGGATGGATGCAGCCGCAGCCGTTCAACAGCCCCTATGCCATCACCAAGTGGGCGGTCGAAGCGTACACCATCGGCCTTCGCCGTGAACTCGCGTTCCTCGACATCCCCGTCGTCAAGATCCAGCCCGGTTCCTTCAAGTCCGGCATGCACGGTCAGGCGACCTCCGGTTACGAGAAACTCCTCGAGGCCACCACGCATTACAAGCCCGTCCTCTCCGTCCTGAGCCCGCTCATGACCATGGCGATGAAGAACCCGCACGACATGAAGTACATCGTCGCGACCACCATGGAAGCTCTGAACGCGAAGAGCCCGAAGATCAACTACCGTTCCAAGAACACCTGGTACCTTGCCCTCATCGATCCGATCCCCGGAAAGATCATGGACATCGGTTACAAGTATGTGGTCGGCGGCGGCTATCAGCTCATGAAAGCCATCGGCATGATCAAAGAATAAATCAAATACCGATCCAGCGATCGAGCCCCCAAAGCCGGAATGGCTTTGGGGGCTTTTTTTCAGTTGGGCTTCAGAAATCTTGCCTATACTGTTATACTGTAAATGGAAACAATTGAAGGAGGGTATCCAATGAATTTATGTAAACGGCTTCTGGCAGCGGTTTTGATGCTGGTACTTTCTGTTTCGGTCCTCGTGATCCCGGCGAGTGCCGCCGGCTGGAAGTACGACCGCGCCTATCAGCAGTACAAAGGAAAGACCTATACCGTGTTCGGGGACAGCATCCCCACCGGTTTCGACCCGACGCGCAAGCCGGTGCTCTACGGCCTCGGCGACGGCGTCAACCCGAACGCCTATCCGGAGCGGGTGGCTTCGGTCACCGGAACGAAGATCGCGCAGTACGCTTATGACGGATGCCGCACGAAAGATGTCCTCATGATGCTCGGCGGCAACGTAAAAAAAGACCGTTACTATAAGGCTTTCCTGGAAAAAGGGATCTTTGCCGCGGCAAAGAGGGTCCCGCCAAAGGCTTCGGTGGTCAAAAAGAGTCTGAAGAAGTCCTCGCTGGTCACCTTCAATGTCGGCAACAACGACATCCTCACCGGTCCGCTGATCATGGCAGGACTGGACATCGAGAAGGTCAGCGACGTGTCGACAAAGACGGCGGAACTGGTCCAAAAGGCGGTCAAGCAGGGCCTGCTCACGAAAGACTTCGAGCAGCTGTTCACGACCCTCAACACCCTCGGCATCACGGCAGTTTATCTCAGTGCCATGTTTGCGGAAATGGACAAGGCATTCGCGGAAATGACGCTTGCTTTCCCGCAGGTCATCGCGACGGTCAAGGCGAATTCGGATGCCGAGATCGCGGTCGTCGGCATGTTCAATCCGTTCCGCAATGTGGACACCGTGGTCGCCGGACTGAATCTGTCCCAGATGGGAGACATAGGCGTGAACATGGTCAACACCTATTTCAAGTCCAATGCCGCGGTCCTCGGTTACACCTACGTCAACGTCACGAATACCGAATGTTTCTATGACGTGGGCGGGAGCGATGTCCACCCGACGCCGAAGGGTCACGCCTATATGGCTAAACAGATCCTCAAAGCGATCCCGCACAAATAAAAACGAACGCAAAAAGAACGAGCCGCCATGGCTCGTTTTTTTTTGTGCTGCCGCTTCCTTTCGGCGCTTTTTTATGTCTTTTTGGTAAATAATAACAATCTATACTGGATTTAACAGGTGTTTCGTCATATACTAAAAATGTACAAAATCGATGAAAAAGCCGCCTGACATGTAAAACTTTTGTGCATATGTATGCGTACAAACAGGACGGCTGTTCATTGATCGCGTTGCGGAATGGGACCGCAACCATGTATGGTTAGGTATTTTGTTTTTGAGAAAGGGTGAATCAATACACATGCGAGATCTGAAAAACATGATCAAGTTCGAAGATCTTCTCCTCGAGGCCCACAACGATCTGGTTCGTCAGGCCAAAGAGGAGGGGAAAAAAGCGCTTGGTTATACCTGTTACTTCATGCCGGAAGTCCTTCTGAACCTTCCGGGGTGCTTCTCCGTACGGCTTCGCGCACCGCGAAGCGCATCGCCTGACATGGCCACCTATTACATGTCGGGCCGTACCTGCATGTACGGACGGGCGCTCATGGAGCGCGCCCTCGAGGGCGGCTTCAACTTCCTGGATGCCCAGCTCGCCACGGAGACCTGCACCGTCACGTGCCGGTTCCAGGAACACCTGCAGATGATGCCGGAACTCATCGACAATCCGGACTTCTTCTGCGAGTTCACCGATGTCCCCTTCAAGAAGAACGACATCTCCATCCAGCATTACAAAGATCAGCTCCAGGACCATGTCCTCGATGTCCTGCACGACAAACTGGGCATCGACATCTCCGATGAGGCCATCCGCAAGGCCATCGAAGAGCAGAACGAGATCAACCGGGTCATCCGGGAGATCGGCGAGTACCGCAAGCTGGACGACCCGACCATCACCGGGTTCGAGTTTGCCCTTTGCCAGCTCGTCGCCCTGGCCTGCCCGCACTACCTCATCCTGCCGATGCTGAAAGAGACGCTGGAAGACCTCAAGACCCGTGAACCGGACCCGAAACCCGACTACCGCATCAAAGTCGTGCTCGCCGGTTCCGAGAACGACGACCCCTACTTCGTTCAGCTCATCGAGCAGTGCGGCGCGCGTGTCGTGGCGGACCGCTACTGCTACGGTTCTCTTCCCGGACGGGATGAGATCGAGATCCGTGAGGGCGAGACCGCCCTCGATGCCGTTGCCCGCCACTATCTGGAGTCGAGCCAGTGCACCCGCTTCATGGAACAGCATGTCATGCGCCAGCGGAAAGAGTATCTGGCGAATCTTGTGAAAGAGTACAAGGCGGACGGCATCATCATCGAACAGATGAAGTTCTGTGAGTACTGGAGCTATGAGCGCATGATCGACACCTTCGTCCTGCGCCGTGACTACGGCATCCCGGTGTGCTCCATCGAGAAAGAGTACACCAACAACGCGGTCGGCCAGCTCCGGACCCGGTTCCAGGCCTTCATCGAGAGCGTTGAGTTGAAAAAATTACAGGAAGAGAGGGGTGTTGGCTGATGGCAGAAGAGAGAATGGTAAAAATGTCACTGGCCGAGAAACTCGGCTACCGGAAAGGTGACCTCAAAAACTTTGTGAAGTACATCGCCGAAGACCCGAAACAGGCGTGTAAAGACTTCATCTACGGAAAAGAACACGAGCGCCGCAACATCGGCGACCTCTATATCCAGCCGACGGGCCTGTATCGCCACAGAGAGTGGAGAGGCCTCAAAGATACGCTGTATTATTTCAACGTCATCTGGTGCTACAACTACGGCATGATGGTGGCCGACATCCTGTCTGCCGAGAAGCCGCTGTCCTTCTTCCGGGGCATCTGGCGGTACCGCTGGCTCGGCCAGACCTACATCCCGGTCCTCCACTGGTTCGACCGCGGACTGGAAGGCCTTCGCGGCCCTGCGCTGCGCGCCTCCGCCTGGCACTACCGCGGCATGGTCCATGCCACCATCGAACAGTTCATGCGCATGTTCGCGCGCGACATCCGGTTCAACGGGAAAGAGACCGAACTCTGGAGAAAAACGGTCCTCCACAACGAGACCGTTTCCGGGTCCATCTTCTACCCGTTCTGGGACGGCGGACTCGTCGATATCCCGCTCGAGATGATCCCGTACTTCGTTACGTGCCACGTCAACTCGAACACGGTCCTCCACTACATCGACGCCATCCAGACCCTCGGTCTTCCCGCGGACCCCTGTCCGATGTGTCAGGCCGAAGCCGGCGTCGGCATCATGGACGACTACCCGGATTCCGCTCCGTGTATTGTCACCTCCAACGAGGCCTGCGACGCCTCCGTCGCCACCTCCATCATCCAGGACTGGTTCCTGAACCGCCCGCTGTATGCCATGCCGCAGCCCATGCGGTATGACGATCCGCTGGTCCAGAAACGGTGCCAGGAGGAGATCGAAGGCGCCTGGAAGTTCGTCGAGGAACAGACCGGTGTCCCGTTCAGCTGGGAGAGCTTCAAGAAATATGCGGAACTGCAGAATGAGCAGCTCTACTTCGAACGCGAGAAATGGGACGTCGCCGCCAGAACGAACAACTATCCCATCAACGGCGTCGCCCAGGCCCTGTACCGCATCTACTATTCGCAGTACGGCTGGAACGAGACCTGGCAGCTGCTGGACAGCCGTGTCCGGAAGATCATGGAGAACTGTGTCGCCAATCAGATCGACACGTTCCCGAAGACCCGCCACCGCGTCATCGCCTGGTCCTGCGCTCCGCTCTACTATTCGAACTGGTGCACCTGGGCCTACAACTGCTGGGGCCTGAACGTCGTCATCAACATGGACTCGCTCATGTTCGACAAGGACATCCGCACCGACACCTACGAGCACGCGCTCGAGGACCTCGGCTGGTACAACGAGCTGGCCCCCATGCGCGCCATGGCGGTCGGCGGCCACGAGCACATCTTCAAACTGTGGGATTACATGGAACAGTTCAACTGCGACATGGTCGCCATGTACGACCAGCTGCAGTGCAAGGGCATGCAGGGCATCAAGGGCATGTTCGAGGACGAATTCCGCAGACGCGGCATCCACGCGTTCTGGCTGCCCCACGCGCTGCCTGACAAACGGACCGTTTCCCGCAAAGAGATCCGGGACGGCATCAGCGGCTACATGATCAACGTCATGCACGAAGAACCGCTCGACCCGTCGCTGCTCGACTTCGACGACGACCTGACCTGGTAAGAAAGAGGTGGACCGAATGAAACTCATTTTTAAGATCATCCGTATCTTCGCGATCGTCTATGCGGCACTGTTCGCGGTCTTCTATTTCGACCTCGACGGCAAGCTCCTCTACTATGTCTACGAGCCGGCCATGTGCAAGCACTACGACAACATCGAAGGCCGCCGGAACATCATCGACATCCCCTATGAGATGAAAGACGAGATCTGACGACCCGGAAGACATAAAAATCGCCCCCTGAGCGTTTCAGGGGGCGTTTTTGTATTCGTTTGGGCGATTCACTTCACCAGTTCCGCGACCCTTGCGGCTTCGGCCCGGACGTTTTCCGGCGCCGGTGCGCCGATGCACGTCCGCTGGCTCACGCACCGCTCGAGGGAGATGGCGTCGTACACGCCTTCCTCGAAGAGGTCACAGACCTTCCGGTACTCGTCGAGCGGCAGCTCTTCGAGGGTCGTGCCCTTCTCGATGCACAGGGCGACGAGTTCGCCGGTGCACTTGTAGGCGTCCCGGAAGGGGAGGCCTCTGCCGACGAGGTAATCGGCGCAGTCGGTGGCGTTGATGAACCCGCCGGCGGCCGCTTTCCGCATGTTCTCCGGCAGGACCGTCATGGTGTCGATCATCGGGATGAACGCGGTCAGGCACATCTTCACGGTGTCGAACGCGTCGAAGATGGCTTCCTTGTCCTCCTGCATGTCCTTGTTATAGGCAAGGGGCAGGCCCTTCATGACTGTGAGGAGGGTCGTCAGATCGCCAAAGACACGGCCGGACTTTCCGCGGACGAGCTCCGCGATGTCGGGGTTCTTCTTCTGCGGCATGATGGAAGAGCCGGTGGAGAAGGCGTCGTCCAGTTCGATGAACTTGAACTCCCAGGAGCACCACATGCAGATCTCTTCGGCGAACCGGGAGAGATGCACCATGACGAGGGAGAGGGCGGCCGCGAACTCGATGCAGAAGTCCCGGTCGGAGACGCCGTCGAGGGAGTTGTGACAGGGGCCGTCGAACCCGAGGGCCTTCGCGGTCATCTCCCGGTCGATGTCGTAGGTGGTGCCGGCGAGGGCGCCGGAGCCGAGGGGCGATACATTCATCCGCTTCCGCGCGTCTTCCAGCCGGCCGATGTCTCTCAGGAACATCTCGGCATACGCCAGGAGATGGTGGCCGAAGACGATGGGCTGCGCCCGCTGCAGGTGGGTGTAGGAGGGCATGATGTCCTCACTGTGTTCCGCCGCCTGCTTCGCCAGGACCGCGATGAGTTCCTTGAGCTGCGGGATCAGCGCGTCGCATTCGTTCCGGATGGTGAGACGGTCGTCGAGGGCCACCTGGTCGTTCCGGGAACGGGAGGTGTGGAGCCGTTTGCCCGCGGGGCCGATGCGCTCCGTCAGGGTCTGCTCCACGAAGGTGTGGATGTCCTCGGCGTTCGGGTCGATCTCCAGAGCGCCGGACTCGAGGTCGTCGAGGATGCCCTGCAGTCCCGCAAGGATGGCCTCGGTGTCTTCCTTCGAGTTGATGCCCTGCGCGCCCAGCATGGTGGCATGGGCCATCGACCCGGTGATGTCTTCTTTGTACATCCGGGAATCGAATTTGATGCTCGAGTTGAAGTCGTTGGTCTTCGGGTCGATCTCTTTCGAGAACCGTCCGGTCCAGAGTTTCATAGGTGGAACAACCTCTTATTCTTTGTCGTCAAGTTTGTACGCCTGGGCGCTCATCGCCTGTGCCTTGATCGGAAGGCCGAACAGGTTGATGAAGCCGGCGGAGTCGGTCTGGTCGTAGACTTCGTCTTCGTCGAAGGTGGCAAGGCCCGGGTTGTAAAGGCTGTACGGAGAGGTGACGCCGGCGTTGATGATGTTGCCCTTGTAGAGCTTCAGTTTGACGGTGCCGGTGCAGCGCTCTTCGAGTTTGTCGACGAACGCGTCGAGGGCCTCACGTAGCGGAGTGAACCACTGGCCGTTGTAGACGAGGTCGGCGTAGGTGATGGCGAGCTCGGCCTTCTTGTGCGCGGCATACTTGTCGAGCGTGATGGTCTCGAGGTAGTTGAGAGCATGGTACAGGATGGTGCCGCCGGGGGTCTCATAGACGCCGCGGCTCTTCATGCCGACGAGACGGTTCTCGACGATGTCGAGGAGACCGATGCCGTTCTTGCCGCCGAGTTCGTTCAGCTTCAGGACGATGTCCTTCTGGCTCATCTTTTCGCCGTTCAGAGCGACCGGGATGCCCTGCTCATAGTCAAGGGTGATGTAGGTCGGCTCGTCCGGAGCCTGGAGCGGGGAGACGCCCATCTCCAGGAAGCCTTCCTTCTCGTACTGCGGCTCGTTGGCCGGGTCTTCGAGGTCGAGGCCTTCGTGGCTCAGGTGCCAGAGGTTCTTGTCCTTGGAGTAGTTGGTTTCGCGATTGATCTTGAGAGGAATGTTGTGGGCTTCCGCGTACTCGATCTCCTGTTCACGGGAGACGATGTCCCATTCACGCCAGGGGGCGATGATGGTCATGTCGGGGCAGAACGCCTTGATGGTCAGTTCGAAACGGACCTGGTCGTTGCCCTTGCCGGTGCAGCCGTGGCAGATGGCGTCCGCGCCTTCCTTGAGAGCGATCTCGCAGAGTCTCTTCGCGATGATCGGACGGGCGTGGGACGTGCCGAGCAGATAGTCTTCATACTTGGCGCCGGCCTTGACGCACGGCATGATGAAGTCCTCGACGTACTCGTCGGTGAGGTCCTCGATGTAGAGCTTGGACGCGCCGGTCTTGAGGGCCTTCTCTTCGAGGCCTTCGAGCTCGGATGCCTGGCCGACGTTGCCGGAGACCGCGATGACTTCGCAGTCGTTGTAGTTCTCCTTGAGCCAGGGGATGATGATGGACGTGTCGAGGCCGCCGGAGTAGGCGAGAACGACTTTCTTGATGTCTTCTTTGTTCTTCTTTGCGATTGCCATTTGTATTCCTCCAATCCCGCGCAAACGGGGTCTTTTCAAGTTGTGACACATATTATAGGAACGCCCTATATAAAAGTCAAGGGTTAATTGCATAAAAATTCAGAAAATTACGGAGTTTCTGCATAAATATTCATTTTGGCGATGCACTCCGTCAAAGCTAACATTTTTTTGTCAGAAAAAATGCCAGAGTTTATGCGTCAATATAATGGGTACTTTATTGTGTTGAACCCCAAGTTCTGGTATAATGTTTTAAATATAATGCCTTATTATGGGCAACTATCACTGAAGAAGGGTAACACGTACATGGAACAGAAGGAAGTTCGCGACGAGCTCATCATCGGCAGAAATCCTGTCATGGAAGCTTTGAAAGCCGGACGGAACATCGACACCATCTTCGTCTCAAAGGGCGAGCGGCAGGGGTCCATCGGGAAGATCATCGCGACGGCCCGGGACGCCGGTGTGCTCATCAAGGAGACCGACCCGAAAAAGCTCGGCTTCATGTGCGGGAACGCCAATCACCAGGGCGTCATCGCCAAAGTGGCGGCCCACGAGTACGCGTCGGTGGACGACCTGTTCGCCCGCGCGGAGGAAAAGGGCGAAGCCCCCTTCTTCATCATTGCCGATGAGGTCTCCGACCCGCACAATCTCGGAGCCATCATCCGCACCGCCGAATGCGCCGGCGCCCACGGGGTCATCGTCCCGAAGCGCCGCAGCGCCACCCTCAATTACACGGTGGACAAGACCTCGGCCGGTGCGCTCGAGTACCTGCCGGTCGCCAGGGTCTCGAACCTCCCCGCCTGCATGGAAGAACTGAAGGCGCGGGGCGTCTGGATCTACGGCACCGACATGGAGGGCGAGACCTGGTGTCAGACGGACCTCACCGGTCCGATGGCTCTGGTCGTCGGCAACGAGGGCAAAGGCATGGGCCGGCTGGTCCGGGAGAAGTGTGACTTCATCCTGTCCCTGCCGATGTCCGGAAACATCCAATCCCTCAACGCATCCGTTGCCGCCGGCATCGTCATGTATGAGGTTCATCGCCAGAGACTGGGGCTCGGCTCCCGTTGACGGCCAGCGAGAAAATGGGTAAACACGAATCCGATGTTTGAAAGAGGTTAGTAAGAATGGCTAAACAATGGTCAATGGACGAGATCGACAATCTCCTGGAATCCACTCAGGAGAACGGGGTCTCGGACCTGGTCGCGGAACTCATGGGCGAACCCGCGGCGGTTGAACAGACTGACCCGGTCGACGAGGCCGAACTTCCCGTCCCCGACGAGGAAGATGACTTCGACGACGACTATGACTACGACTACGACGACTTCGACGAGGACGAAGGTCCCGACGTAGAGGGCGTGGAAGACCTGTTCGGGAATCCGGTGGAGGAAGCAGCTCCCGCCGAGCCGGAACCGGTCGAAGAACCCGCTGTCGAACCGGTCGAAGAGGCCCCCGTCGCGGAAGCGCCGGCTGCGGAAGCTCCGGCGGAAAAAGCGCCGTCCGAGTCCGAAGTCTCGGTCTTCGAGCCGACTCCGGCTCCCGCTGCTGCCACCGTCGTGAACTACGCGGCGCAGGCCAGAGCGGAAGCCTCGAGCACGCTGACCGACGAGACCGACTACGTGCCGGGCTTTGTCGACGACGATATCGTCATCGATGACGAGGCGGAGGAAGAGAGCGGAAGAGGCGGCTTCATGAACAAGCTGCGCGCCTTCCGGGAGAGCTTCATCCACGTCGTCGAGAACGCCGGCGAGGAAGAGGAGTTCACCGATGAAGACTACGGTCTGGCTCCCGCGGCCCGCGACGACGGCGTCGAGCGAATGACCGGCCGTGGAAAGTTCATGGACCGGGAACTCGCGAACCAGAAGACCAAAGTCTTCGATCCCCTTGCCGAGTCCGCGCCCTCCGCGCCGCGGCAGGTCGAAGACGTCCATAACAAGGGTGCCCTCTTCAAGGGCATCGACGAAAATGCGGAATCGCCCAAAATGATCATGGAACTGGCGGACGACAAGCCCCAGGTGCCGGAAGAGAAGAAGGCCCTGGCACAGAAGACCGTCGGCATCCGACCCATCCGCAACGCCAACATCGAACATCAGATCTTAACGACCAGGATCGAAAAGACGACGGCCGAGTTCACGAAACTCGAAGACGAAGAGATGCCGTCGACTGAGAATAAAGTCAAAGCTGCCCCGAAGGGCACGACCACCGTCGCCTCTGCCAGCGCCGCTGTCGCGGCCGCTGCCGCCGCCGCTGTCCGCGCGGTCCGGGGCGAAGAGGAACCGGTCCCCGAACCGGACCCGACCGAACCGCAGGTCGTCACGGAAGGCGTCGCCGCCGTCCCGAAAGTCGACAAGACCCGCAAGTTCACGAACACCGCGGACCTCGAACCCATCCCGACCATCATCGCGGCCGACGCCGAACTCAACACCTTCGACAAGACCATCGTCGCGAAAGGCGACAACAAGACGATCGAGCACGAAGACAATGAAGGGATCGACGGTCAGATCAAACTCACCGGCTTCGACGATGAGAACCCCGAAGTCCAGCCCGTCCAGGTGGACGAAGACGCCACTGAAGAACAGCTCCGGGAACGCCGTGCCGCGCAGGTCAAAGGCTTCAAGCTGCGGCACCGCGAAGACGACGAACCCGATCTCCCGCAGCGGGAGGAAGAACCGCTCGACTTCGACCCGAACACCGTCAACGAAGACCTTCGCTTCGCCCTCGGCGACGAACCCTTCGACGACCATGACACCTACGTCGGAGACTACCTGAACGACGAGTACGAGAGCGCCGAGCTCGACGCCGAACGCATCGAATACGCGCTCGAGGGCAAAGTCCGCTTCACGTTCATCACGTCCATCATCCAGGCCGTCCTGGTGGTCGTCGGACTGGTCCTGTCCGGCATCCTCGCCGCGAACGGCTACAACCTTGAGACCTTCGCCGGCAGCGCCGGCGTCACCGTCGGCGTCGCCATGGGCATCCTCGTCCTGGCCTCCGCCCTCAGTTACAAGACTATCGTCAAGGGCATCCTCGGCATCGCCCGCCTGCGGCTCAACGCCTCGAGCGCGGTCACGGTCGTCGTCCTTGCGAACCTCATCGCCGACCTCATCTATCTGCTGGCATCCCAGTCGACCGGCGTCACCGTCGCCCTGTTCACCGCGGCGGCCACCTTCACGGTGCTGCTGTCCAACGTGGCGCACCACCTGTCCTACCGCCGGGCCCTCGACAACCTGCGGCTCCTGACGAGCGGCATCCACATGTACAGCACCGAGGTCATCCCGAACGAGCGGGACGCCGCCGAGGTCACCCGCGGCATGCAGCTCGAGAACCCGGTCGTCGCCTACAACGCGCCGATCGCCGACCAGCCCCGCTTCGTCGAGGACTCCTTCGCCGATGACCCCGCCGACCAGAACGCGCACCTTCCGACACTGGCCGCTCTCGGCGTAGCCCTCCTCGCGGCCCTCATCTTCGGCCTCGTCCGCCACAGCGCGGTCTTCGGTGTCAGCGTCTTCGCCGCCATCGTCACCATCGCCATCCCGGCGTTCGCGCTCCTGGCGTCCAACCTGTCCCTCTACATCGATGACAAGCGCTTCTCCCGCAAGGGTTCCGCCATCCTCGGCCACCGCGCCGTCGAGCAGAGCGCCTATGTCAACACCTTTGCCATCGACTCGAAGGACATCTTCACGAAAGATTCCTGCCACATCATCGGCATCAAGACCTTCCACAACATGCGGATCGACGACGCCATCCTCTACGCGGCGGCCCTCGTCATCGGCTCCGAAGGTCCCCTGGCCGACGAGTTCCAGAACGTCATCCTCGGCAAGTACGACCTGCTCCCGAGCGTCGACGGCCTTGCCTATGAAGAGCGCCTCGGCCTCTCCGCCTGGATCGGCGAACGCCGCGTCCTCTTCGGCAACCGCAACCTGCTCCTGAACCACAACGTCGAACTGCCGGATGAAGAGTTCGAGAAGCAGTACACCATCAACGGCCGCAAGGTCAACTACCTCGCCATCTCCGGCAAGGTGGCCGCCATGTTCGTCGTCAAGTACCGTCCGGTCAAACAGTACCGCCGCTACCTGCAGAACATCGACCGCGCCGGCATCACCATCCTCGTCCGCAACACCGACTGCAACATCACGGAAGAGATGGTCGCGAAGTACTACCACCTGCCCGTCACGGCCGTCAAGGTCCTCGGTCCGGTCCAGGGCGACATCGCCGGCAAGTACTTCGAGGCGGAGAAGCCGCACTCCACGTCCGGCCTCCTGCACAACGGCAGCATCGAGTCGTCCCTGAAGACGCTCTACGAGGCCCGCCGCCTATACGACGGCGTCTCCATCAACAACATCCTTGCCATGGCCTTCGCGGTCATCGCCGGCATCGTCGGCATCGCCCTCGCCATCCTCGGTGTCGAGGCCATGTCCGACGCGAAGCTCCTCATTTTCCAGGCGGTCTTCACGTTCCTCGGCGCCGGTCTCCCGGCTCTGCGCAGCCGGACCGTCGGCAAGTAGTCTCGTCGGCAGCCTGCCGGCAGCAGTCAACAAAAAAGAGCAGACCCGCAGCACCCGCTGCGGGTCCTTTTTTGCGCTCCATCCGGCGTCTTGCTTTGCACTCCGTCCGGCGTTTTTTTACGCTTCGTACATCGCCTCCGCTATGTCAGTTCCGCCTTGACGTTTGTGTAGAGCGAACCCTATAATGAAGACGGAATGTAAGATTTTTTTAGACCAAGTTTCCAGATACATTTCCGCACAGAGACCACGGCTCCCGGGAGGGGGCGCGAAAGGGAGGTTGTTTATGGCTCACATGTATTTCCAAATGCCCGTTCTGGAGAAATTCGTCGGCGACGCGTTCCAGAACGTCGGCTTCACCAAAGAAGAATCGGCGATCATCACCGACGTCCTTCTGACCGCTGACATGTACGGAATCGAGTCCCACGGCATGCAGCGTCTGTCCCGTTATGACAACGGCCTCAAGAGCGGACTCATCAAGAAAGACGCCGAACCGGAAGTCGTGTTCGAGACGCCTGTTTCGGCGGTCATCGACGGGCACGACGGCATGGGCCAGCTCATCAGCCACAAGGCGATGACGATGGCCATCGAGAAGGCGAAGCAGAATGGCATCGGCATCGTCACGGCCCGCAACTCCAACCACTACGGCATTGCCGGCTACTATGCCCTGATGGCGGTCAAGGAAGGCCTGGTGGGTCTGAGTACCACGAACTCCGAAGCCATCATGGTCCCGACGTTCGCGTCGAAGGCCATGCTCGGCAGCAACCCGCTGGCCGTCGCGGTCCCGGCAGACCCGTACCCCTTCTTCTTCGACGCCTCCACCTCGGTCGTCACCCGCGGCAAGCTCGAGATGTACCGCAAGGCCGAGAAGGAACTGCCGGACGGCTGGGCCCTCAACAAGTTCGGCAAACCGTCCACGGACGCAGACGACGTCCTGAAGAACATCGCATCCAAAGCCGGAGGCGGCATCATGCCCCTCGGCGGCAACACCGAAAAACTCGGTTCCCACAAGGGCTACGGCTACGGCATGCTCGTCGAGCTGCTGTCGTCGATCGCCTCCATGGGCATGACCTCGAACCACACGCACCAGAACGGCAAGGGCGGCACCTGCCACGGGTTCATCGCCCTCGACCCCGCCATCTTCGGCGACCCGGACGCTCTGAAGGAGCACTTCTCCACCTTCCTGCAGGAGCTGCGCGACGCCCCGAAGGCGGAAGGCGCCGAGCGCATCTACACGCATGGCGAGAAGGAGGCGCTGGCCGTCGACCGCGTGAAAGAGAACGGTGTTCCGGTCGACGTCAAGACCGTCATCGAGATGAAGCAGATGGCCGACCGCCTCGGCATGGACTTCGCCGCCTACTTCGGCGAACTCGACCTCGACACCTCGTCGTTCTCGAGCATCTATTCCTGACCCCGCTCAAGCATCGATTGTTGAACAACAATAATCATCAACAAAAGCACTGGGACTTCTGCCCCGGTGCTTTTTTTTCAACTCCGCAAACTTGTATTTGTCGAGCGTTCCAAGATTTCATATGCGCCCTTCGGGTGTGGGTGCCAGCGGCTTGCAGCGCCGTCAAGGGGAAGTCGGAGGCCAAGCGGTCTTAGGAAGACAAATTATTGT
>JAZOTY010000052.1:0-9724 GCA_045657845.1 Acutalibacteraceae bacterium
GCTACCCTGCTTTGCCTTGCGATGGTTTGCAGTGTCCTGACCATCTCGGCATTCGCAAAGGAAGAAGAATCGAAGCCCGGAGCAGACGTGTTGCAGGAGTCTGTCCTCTCGAATCTTCTGACGACGGACCTCTATGTGGCCAAGGACAAAAAGTCCGGGCTCCGCAGTGAAGTCAACGTGATCGTGAATATCCAGCATCTGAGCGGTACCGTGTACCTGCCCGGCTGTGCGCAGGTCAAAAAACTGCGCCTTGCCTGGGATATCGACGGCCTGACTCTCTCCCGGAACAATAAGACGTATAAGAGCGGCAAAGCGCCGATCGCGCCCGCGGGGAAGAGCTATACTTATACGCTGTCCAAAGACGGCTTGTCCGCGAATCTCAAGATCAGGACCCTTCAGGGGTCGGAAAAAGTGCGTCCCATGTTCCTGGAACTGGATGAGTCCAAAGGGACTTTCGATGCGGTGAACCTCGACCGTGACCATGAGACCGCCTGCTACGGCGTCGTCAAGGTGGGGGACCACAAGAAGAAGTACGTCCGTCTCAAAGGCCGCGGGAACTCTTCGTTCCGCCTTCTGAAGAAGGGATACAACCTCAAGACCTACGATGACGGCACATACACTTCCAAAGACAAGACCAAGCTCATGAAGAACGTGAAGACCAGCAAGTGGTCTCTGCTTGGGAGCTATTTCGACAACTCCATGCTGCGGAACAAGATCGCGCTGGACCTTGCGAAGGAACTTGGCATTGGTCTGGACGCGGAGCTCATCGACCTCTGGGTCGACGGCAACTTCCTCGGCAATTACACTCTGACCCCGAAAAATGACTACGACTGCCCGGACGGCGGCTACAGCCTGGAATTCGACAACCAGCCGGACGAAAACCAGTTCAAACTGCCCCACATCATGGACACGGGACTGGGCGATGACCACGACGTAGTTACCATCCGTGACATCGGCAAGAAAGCGAAAGCAGCCGGACAGACCCCGAAAACGATCGAGAAATGGTTCCTGAAGGCATGGGCTGCCTGCCTCGACTATACTTCGGAAGACTATCAGAAGTACTTTGACGTCGATTCCTGGGCGAAGATGTACCTCATGTACGAACTCTCCAAGACCTACAGCAGTTTCTCCGGAAGCCTGTTCATGCACCGGGACGGCCTGACCAAAAAGGACAAACTCAAAGCGGGCCCGGCCTGGGACTTCGATATCGCTCTCGGCCGCACCCTTCACAAGCTCGGAGCCATTCAGGACGATCGGGCCCAGCTGACGGCGGATAGCTGGTACATCGACACGATCGGCTTCCCCGGCTCCGAAGATCCGGTCAATATCCTGCAGGCACTCGGCAGACACAAGAGCTTCATGGAAGCAGTCCGCAAAGTCTTCAACGACAACAAGAAAGCCTTCCAGGGCATTGATGCGAACATCACCAAACAGAAAAAGATCCTGAAGCAGTCCGCTTACATGAACAACGACTTCTACGGATCCAACTCCCTCAGTGCTGAGTACGTCTTTACGCCGAACACTCTGGCGTTCCTCGGTACCGGGAAGTATAAACTGGACTACCATTTCACCACCACCTGGGAAGACTATGTCTACAACCTGCGCGAGTACTGCAACAAGCGTGTCCTCTGGCTGTCCGACAACCTGGCTCCCGGCGTGGAGATCCAAACGTATACCCTGGGATAACGAAATCAAAAGAACCCCCCGCACCATGCAAATGGCGCGGGGGTCTTTCATTTGTTATTGATTCTTTGCTGCGCGTTTTCTCTTCAGTTCGTTGTACTTGACCTGAGCGTTGACTTTGAAGAAGTTCGGGCCCATCTTGAGCGGCATGCTCTCGAAGGGAACAATGTCTGCACATTCCGGGTGGTCGCGATACAGGTGGATCGCGTCGAAATTACAACGAGTGGTGCACAGGCCACAGCCAATGCATCTGTTCTCGTCGACGACCGAGGCACCGCACTTGAGACAGCGGCCGGTCTCGGCTTTGATCTGTTCCGGCGTCAGGGCCTCTGCCGGGTTGCGGAAGGTCATATCGCCTTCTTTGACGAAAGGCTTCTGCCGGGCAGTGTGGTCATAGTCGTAGATCTTGATATCGTCTTTATCGAGCTCGATGTAGTCTCTGCGGTTTCTGCCGACGGTCAGAGACGTATGCGGCTGGACGAACCGGTGGATGGAGATGGCTCCTTCGCGGCCGGCTGCGATGGCGTCGATCGCGAACTTCGGTCCGGTCTGAGCGTCTCCGCCGATGAAGACATCGGGTTGCTCGGTCTGATAGGTGAGGCGATTCGTGCTGGTGAGCTTCGGCAGGCCGCCCCAGTCAGAGCACTGACCGACGCTGAAGATGACTTCGGTGCATTCCACCGTCATGGTGTCATTCTCATCATAAGTGGGGGAGAACCGACCTTCTGCATTGAAGACGCTGAGGCATTTCTTCAGGACAACGCCCTTGACCTTCCCATTCTCGGTGAGGACTTCTTTCGGACCCCAGCCGTTCGTGACGGTGATGTTCTCGCCCTCTGCTTCCGCGATCTCTTCCGGAAGAGCAGGCATCTCATTACGCTGCTCCAGGCTGAAGATGGAGACCGCACCGTTGCCGCAGCGGGCTGCAACACGAGCAGCATCGATCGCGACGTTTCCGCCGCCGATGACGACCACGTTGCCGCCGCTCATCTCGTGGGCTTCCTTGCCAATGGCTTCCCGCAGGAATTCGACCGCAGAGTAGGCACCTTCCGCGTCTTCGCCTTCGACGCCGGGCTTCCGTCCGGTCTGACAGCCGATGGCCATGTAGAATGCTTCGTAGCCCTGCTCACGCAGTTCGTCGAGGGTGACGTCCTTGCCGACTTCCACGCCGTACTTGAATTCGACACCCAGTTCTTTGATGACTTCGACTTCGGCTTCCAGGACGTTCTTCTCGAGCTTAAAGGTCGGGATGCCGTACATCAGCATACCGCCGGGGCGTTCTGCCTTTTCAAAGACCGTGGGATGGTACCCCTGGAGTGCCAGGTAATATGCGCAGGAGAGTCCGGCAGGACCGGCGCCGATGATGGCGATCTTCGTGTGGGCAAAGAACTCTTTGTCCACTGACATGATGCGTTTCTTCGGGACGTAACGGGTCTCGGCATCGAGGTCACGCATGGCCACGAACTTCTTGATCTCGTCAATGGAGACGGGCTCGTCGATGGTGCCGCGGGTACAGGCGTCTTCACAGCGGCGGTTACAGATGTTGCCGCAGACTGCGGGCAGCGGGTTGTCCTGCTTGATGAGGGCGAGAGCTTCGTCGTACTTGCCCTCTTTGGCCTTCTGGATGTAACCCTGGATCGCGATGTGCGCGGGACATGCCGTCTTACAGGGAGATGTGCCGGTGTCATAGCAGTTGATGCGGTTCAGATCGCGGTACTTGGGCGAATAGAATTCCGGTCCCCATTTGTACTCCGTCGGAAGCGGCATCTTCGGGTACGTCACATAGCTGCCGTCTTTTTTGATCAGCTTCTGCCCGAGTTTGACCGCACCGGCGGGGCAGACTTCGACGCACTTGCCGCAGGCCACGCAGGCGTGGGTCTCGACACGGGCGGTATAAGAAGAACGGACCATGTTCGGTTGGTTGAACAGTTCCGCAGACTTCAGCGCGAAACACACGTTGACGTTACAGTTGCAGAGCGCAATGGCTCTTTCCTTGCCATCGACATTCGTGACCTCGTGAACGAACCCGTTTTCTTCCGCCTGGTTAAAAATCTCCAGGGCTTCATCCCGGGTGATCATACGGGCTCCTTTATCGGTCTCGACGGCGAATTCTGCAATGTCGCCGAGCAGGATGCACCAACTCTCCGGGTCATCGCCGCAGCCTTCATCCCAGACGCGGTTTGCACGGCGGCAGGAGCAGGGGCTCGCGGCGTAGCGGCCCTCATACTTGTCGAGCCAGTATTTCAGGTGCTCGACGGTCACTTCCTCCCGGTTGTTCGGGATGGATTTCTGGACCGGGAGGACGTGCATCGCCAGGCCTGCGCCTTCCGGGGTGACATAGGGCGCGATGGGGGCGATCGCAAGTCGCACGTGGTTCTCAAAGAATACGGCGGCTCTTGGCGTGCTCTCCAGAAAACCACGTTTCATGTTGGTGAACTCGGCAGGTCCCGGCACGAAGATGGGCAGGGTCCACTGCCGTTCGTGCTGGGGGTTCTCATAGTCGAATTCCAGGAGGCAGTTCATGGACATCTCATCGAGCAGCTCTCTCATGCGCTTTTCGGGGATGCCGGTGAGTTCTACCATCTGGGACAAGGTATAGGGTTTCCGGGTACCCATTTTGAGGGCGATCTCTGCATGCTCGTCGGTCTTGCAGACCATGCAGAGGCCCCAATACTCATAGTCGTCCCGGGTGAGTTCCCGCATGCCGAGCAGGATGTCGAAGCGGCTGCTCATTTTCTTTGCCAGTTTGGCAACGGGTTCCCGCCAGGGCTCATTCGGGTCTCCGTGGAACTCGGGGCGTACCGGCTCCGGGTACAATTCCGGATCCATGCGGTCACCGCGAAGCGAAATGACATCGGGGACTTCAGTACGTGTTTTTGCCATAAAAATACTCCTTCCCAAAACATTGAAGATTGTCAATTTTTTCCCAACTTTCATCCATCTTTAATGTATCGAAAGAATTAACAACATAACAAGGATCGATAAATGATAAGAGTTCCGTTTTGGAATGATTCCTTCAAAATGTTCCATCAGAACCTTTTCTTTCTCTGTCAAGGAATCAAAGGTGGCGCACTGTAATACGCTGCGTTAGAATGGAACTGTACATGATTCGAATGGACTCTTCTGAAAGGAGAAAGAGAAATGGAACAGTATCTCAACAAATATCCCGTCGTGCTCCTGCACGGCATGTTCGGATGGGGTCAGCAGCAGGCGACCAGCAAGGTGTTCCCGTATTTCGGGCTCCTCAACACGAATGTGTGCAAGTGGTTCGAAAAGGAACTGGGCGTTCCCTGTGTGGCGCCGTCTCTCGGCCCGTTCACCTCGGCCTGGAACCGTGCATGCGAAGCATATGCCCAGCTGAAAGGCGGCACGGTCGACTACGGCAAAGCCCATGCGGAAAAGTATGGCATGAAGCGCTACGGCAAGACGTACCCGAAGCCGATGCTCCCGCAGTGGGGGACTCTCGATGAGAATGGCGATTTAGTCAAAGTCAATCTGATCGGCCACTCCTTCGGCGGCGTCACCTCCAGAATGCTGGCGGAGCTCATCGTGAACGGCAGTGAAGAAGAACGTGCTGTCACAGACCCGGACGACCTTTCGGAACTCTTCAAGGGCGGCCATGAAGGCTGGGTCCACTCCATCACGGCGCTCGCCGCGCCGCACAACGGGATGACCAGTGTGGAAGGCAACGTCGGCGTCATCATGCGGCACATCTGCCGCTTCCTGAGCGACGCGGTCAACCTGCTCGACGTCACGCCTCTGCGCACCATCTACGACATCAACCTCGGCATGTACGGCCTGACCCCGGACCTCTGGGACTTCACCGACGTCTTCCACGACAAGGGTTACAAGGAGTACATGTTTGACAAGAAAGACACGCTCCTCTATGACCTGTCCTGCGAAGGGTCTCTGGTGGCCAACGCGAAGCTGCCGGAACACGACGACATCTATTACTTCTCCTACCGCGGCTACCGGACGTTCCCGTTCCTCGGCGTGGAGGTCCCGAGCCTCAAAACGTTCCCGCTCTTCACGCTCCTGAGCCTTGGCATGGGAACACAGAATGTCCCGGACGTCCCCGCCCTTGACTGGCGGCAGAACGACTCGGTCATCAACACGAAGTCCGGTGAGGCTCCCCTCGGCGCGCCCCGCGTCGACGTGGCCTACCACACCGACCCGGCAGAGTACAAACCGGGCATCTGGCACGTCTTCCCGGCCGCGCGCGGCAAGGACCACATGTCCTTTGTCGGCTGGCTCGAAAAGAAGGAAGACTTCGAGGCCTTCTATCGAAAGATGTATACGGACGTCTCGTCGGTGCCCACCATCAACAAGTAGATCGCGAACGAAACGAAGAACTGCTTCTGCTCTGCGGAAGCAGTTCTTGTCTTTTTGCACAGAGGATATACAGAAAGCTTGGGCATTCTGCCAATGGAAACGGGGAGGGTGCTGCGTTAGAATAACAAGTGTTAGGATAACGATTGTTCCAAAATGCGGGGTGATGACATGGAACGACCGCTTGTACTGGAATTGAAAGCGAACTCGCTCGACGACGGGCCCGGCATCCGGACGGCCATTTTCTTCAAAGGCTGCCCGCTCAACTGCATCTGGTGCCACAACCCGGAGAGCAAAAAAGCCGGGCCGGAGCTGTCGGTCTCCATGGACGACTGCATCGGCTGCTTCACCTGTAAAAACATCTGCCCTCTGGGCGCGGCAGGTCCGGACCGTCCCGGCATCGTGGACCGGTCCATCTGTGACAACTGCTTCCTCTGCACAGAGACCTGCCCGCCGAAAGGGCTTCAACGCGTCGGGATCGAGATGCCGATGGAAGAGATCGTGGCCAAATGTGTCTCGGACAAAGTCTTTTACGACGTGTCCGGCGGCGGCGTCACCATCAGCGGGGGAGAGCCCACGCTCTACCCGGAGTGGGTCGGCGAACTGTGTCAGAAGCTGAACGACGAAGGCATCCGCGTCCACATGGAGACCAGCGGCATGTTCGACTACGAGAGAGTCAGAGAACACATCCTGCCGCACCTGACCAGCATCTTCATGGACATCAAGATCATGGACCGGGACGCGCATAAGAAATACTGCGGCGTGTACAACGACACCATCCTCGAGAACTTCCGGTGGCTCCTGAAAGACTCAAAAGAGATGGGCTTCGACCTGCTTCCGCGGACGCCGCTCATCCCGAACATCACGGACACCGACGAGAACCTTGAGGCCATCGCCGCGTTTTACACTGAACTCGGTGTGCCTCAAACGGAACTGCTGCCGTACAACCCCACTTGGTACAGCAAGAACACCAAGCTGGGCCTGACCCTGAATGATGAACTGAAGGGGCTCGACAGCTGGCAGTCTCCGGAAAAGATCCAGCATTGCAAAGACATATTTATAAAACGTGGAATCGAATGTATTTGACAGGGAGGTCAAAATGGAAACAGTAACAACAAAAGACAAGGCAATAGGGGCGGTCGCGAATCAGATCACGCATGTCGTGCTCCAGTATTTCGCGTTCCAGTTCACTTACGTCAAAAAGAACAATGACTATCTGAAGACCATCGACGGATGGCTGGATTTCTCCATCGCCATCACCACCGAAGACGGCACCGTCAAACAGAGCCTGTGGTTCAAAGACGGCAAAGGCTTCGTGAAGAACTCGATCGAAGGCACGGACTGCAGGATCACCCTCCAGGACACCGGCGCGCTCGCGCGGCTGGCTACGCTGCCTCCGAACGAAGTCCTGCTCATGGTCCTGAGACATGAGATGACCACCAGCGGCACGCTGGTGTTTATCGAGACCTTCGACTTCCTCATCTCGGTCCTGATGAAAAACAGTCAGATCAAGAAGATGAGAAAGCAGCGCCAGGAGCGTCTGGAGACCGGCAAAGACATGGTTGCAGATCCCGCAGACGCGAAGCGCGTGAAGAAGCCGAAGGAATACCTGAAGGCTGACAGCGTAGATCCGGGCGTCAAGTACCTCACCGAAGACCCGTACCTGTCCACTTATTCGATCGAACAGTACCCTCGTCTTCAAAAATACCTGGATATCCACCACTGCGGGACTCCGGAGCTTTGCTCGGAACGCGCTGTTATCCTGACGGAATACTTCCGCAAGACCGGCTTCGAGACGAAGCCCGACGGCACCCCCTGGGTCCCGGTCGAACGTCAGGGCCTGGCCTTCAAGCACCTGATGGAACACCGCAAGCCCATCATCCGCGAAGGCGACCTGATCGCCGGCACGACGACCACCAAAGAGATCGGTGTGCCGCTGTACCCCGATGCTCAGGGCACCATGATCTGGGCGGAACTCATGACCGTCCACGAGCGTATGCTGAACCCCTACGGCGAACTGTCGCCGCAGGAGATCAAGAAACTGAACTCGGAAGTCTTCCCGTACTGGACCCATCGCAACTTCCGCGAATATGTCCGCGAGAAATACAACGAACCCATCTGCCAGCAGCTCGATGAGCGCTGGGCCGCCATCTTCATGTGGAAGACGGTCGCTCTGTCCCACACCATCCTCGACTATCCGAAAGTCCTTCGCTTAGGCCTCACCGGCATCATCGAGGAGATCAAAGCGGAACTCGAAGCCGACAAGGATGCTTCGGAAGAGAAGAAACTGACCCTCGAAGCGATGATCCACTGCTATGAGGGCATGATCACCTACGCGCGCCATCTCGCCGATCAGGCGCAGAAGGAAGCGTTCGCGGCGACCGATCCCAAACGCAAAGCCGAACTCCAGGTCATCGCCGACGCCGTCGGACATTCTCCGGAGTTTCCCGCCCGCAACATGGACGAAGCCGTCCATGCGATCTGGGTCCACTGGGTCGGCGTCCACATGGAGAGCACCAACGCGGGCTTCTCCCTCGGCCGTATGGACCAGTGGCTGCAGCCCTACTTTGAGGCTGACATGGCGAAGCTGCAGACGAAAGAGGAGAAGGACGCCTATGTGTCCCACGTCCTCGAACTGCTCGGCTGCTTCTACCTGCGCTGCCAGGACCACCTGCCGCTCATCCCGGACATCGGCAACTACCTGTTCGGCGGTTCTTCCTCCGACCAGGCCATCACCCTCGGCGGCATCACTCCGGACGGGGAAGACGCGGTCAACGACATGACCTACATCTTCCTGAAGGTCACGGAGATGCTGAGCATGAGAGACCCGAACGTCAATGCCCGTTACAACGCGTCGAAGAACAGCATGACGTACTTGAAACGTCTCTGTGAAGTCAACGTCAACACGACCGCCACTCCGTCCATCCACAACGACGAAGCGGTCATGGCCTCTCTCGTGGAGCACAACTACGAGCAGAGAGACATGTACGACTGGGCGGCCACCGGCTGTGTCGAACCGACCATCTCCGGAAAGCATCTCGGCCACACGAACTGCATGATGTTCAACATGGTCTCTGCGCTGGAAATGGCGCTGTACAACGGCTACCATCCGCTGATGCGCTGGCACCTCGGCCCGAAGACCGGCGAGGTCGGAAGCTTCCAGACGTTCGAAGACTTCCTGCAGGCCTTCTTCACCCAGCTCTCTTTCCAGGCAGACCTGGCCTGTGAATATAACAACCTTCTCGGCGAAGCGCACTCCGTCATCCGCCCGACCCCGTACATGTCTGCCGTCATGGACGACTGCATCAAGAAGGGTCTGGACTGCACGAAGGGCGGCGCCAAGTACAACTCCTCCGGTACCGCATGTATCGGCCTTGCCGACATCGTCGATTCCCTGATGGCGATCAAGTATCTCGTGTTTGAACAGCACAAGTACACGCTCGAAGAGATCGTTCAGGCAACGAAGGACAACTTCGTCGGCCACGATGTCATGCGTAGCATCATCCTGACCGAGACCCCGCGCTGCGGCTCCGACAACGAAGAAGCCGTCGCCATGGCGAACCGCGTCACAAAGTTCATGAAGGACACCTTCTGGGCCCACACCAACTTCCGCGGCGGCCATTACACCACCGGTTTCTGGTCCATGTCGAACCACGTGGCATTCGGCTCCCTGACGGGTGCCCTGCCCTCCGGCCGCCTCGCGTTCCAGCCC
>JAZOTY010000053.1:0-7289 GCA_045657845.1 Acutalibacteraceae bacterium
TTGCCGCAGTCCGGGCACTCCATGTAGCTCATGTTCTCGATGACGCCGAGGATGGGGACGTTCATCATTTTGGCCATGTTGTAGGCCTTTTTGACGATGAGCTGGACGAGGTCCTGCGGAGTGGTGACGACGATGATGCCGTCGACCGGCAGGGACTGGTAGATGGACAGCGGGACGTCGCCGGTTCCGGGAGGCATGTCGACGAACATGTAGTCGACCTTTCCCCAGTCGACGTCTTTCCAGAACTGCTGCAGGACGCCGGCGACCACGGGGCCTCTCCAGACGACCGGGGACTCCTCATCTTCGAGAAGCAGGTTCATGGAAACGACTTTGACGCCGTTGTCCGCGATGGCCGGTTCGATGCCGACGCCTTCGATGGCGGACAGCATGCCGCGGAGGCCGAACGCTTTCGGGATGGACGGACCGGTGACGTCGGCGTCCATGATGGCGGTCTCCTTGCCGTCTTTGGCAGCGGCGCAGGCCAGAAGAGAAGTGACGAGGGACTTGCCGACGCCGCCCTTGCCGGACGCGACCGCAATGACCTTGTCGACTTCACTGAACGGGTTGGACTCCCAGGCGAATTCTTCTTTGTTGAAAGGTACGTTTTCAGGCATAATGGGTATCTCCTCTTGAAAATATGTTAAATAGAATGATTGACCAATCAGAATTATAACGCGTTAAGCGTTCGTTGTCGAATGCTGCCGGTACAGTTCGGTCGTTTTGCCCCGGCCTTTTCTGCCCCGCACGGTTTTGGCGATTTACCGCTGCGCTCGCAGAGTTTCAAAGAACTCGGTCAGCAGGGCGCCGCACTCCTCTTCGAGGATGCCGCCCTGAGCGGTCGGCCGGTGGTTATACGGCAGGTCGAAGAGCTTCGTGACGCTTTCGACCGAGCCGGCTTTCTCGTCCTTCGCGCCGTAATAGACGTGGCGAACACGGGAATTGATGAGCGCGCCGGCGCACATGGGGCAGGGCTCCAGTGTGACATAGAGGTCGCACTCCCAGAGCCGCCATCCGCCGAGCGTTTTGCAGGCGTCGTCGATCGCGAGGACCTCCGCGTGGTACAGCGCGTTCTTTCCGGTCTCCCGCCGGTTGTGGCCGCGACCGACCACTTCGCCGTCACGGACGACGACCGCGCCGATGGGGACCTCCCCGTCGGCCATCGCGAGGCGGGCTTCCGCCAGCGCTTCCCGCATGAAGCGGTCCCGCTCCTCCGGGGTCGGGTCCGGGCGTTGGATGCCGAGGGCTTTGCGTTCTTTCCAGTCCATCGCCTAACCTCCGAAGTGGACTGTTTGGAACAGTTCCGCAAACAATAACACAAGTCCGACCAGCATGGTCGGCGAGATGAGCGTGTAGAGCCAGGCCTGCCAGCGCCAGGTGCGGATGCCTTCCCTCGCCGGGCCGCCGGGTCTGTACCGGGCTTTGATCCCCTCTTTCCCCCGGTGCAGACCGAAGAGGTACACGAGGGCGATGGCACCGTAGATGAGCGCCAGCGTGTTGAGGGAGACCATGACCATGGAAGTCAGGAGGTCGTTGCCCTGGTCGAGCAGGGTGTTCATGAACACCGAGTAGGTGTTGTTGATGAGATGGATGACCATGGCGGTCCACAGACTGCCGGTCATGATGACGAGGATGGCCAGGACCGCGCCGAGGATGAACGCGAACGGCGCCTGCGTCATGTTGCCGTGCATGATGCCGAACAGGACGGCGCTCGCGAGGACCGCGAATGCATCGCCGTACTTCCGCAGGGACTGCAGGAGGACGCCGCGCAGGGCAAACTCTTCGACGAGGGCCGGGACGATGGCGTTCGACAGGAGCATCCACGCGAGCTGGTACCCGCTGGTGGGGCTCTCCGGTTTGTAGCTGTCGAAGGTGACGCCGTTCGACTCGAAGAACTGCACGAAGGACGCCGTCACCGCGTTGGCGATGACGATGGCCATAAGGCCGATGCCGAGCGCCTCGATGAAGAGGATGTTGGACTTCGGCTTGCCAAAGGGCAGGAGCACGTCCCGCTTCTGGACCTTCTTCACGAAAAACGCGCCGATGGCAAAGGGCACGAGGATGGTGAGCAGGGTGTACAGGATCTGGACGATCTGCTGGATGGTATATGTATACGGCACGGCGCCCGAGTTGACGAGCTTCACGACCAGCGCCCCGCTCCATTCACTCAGGAAATGGAACAGAAGGATGCTGATGCCGAGGATGCCGCTGACTTTGAGGATCTCGATCTTCGTCTCTTTCGGCATGGGCGTCACGGGCAGCTGCCCGGTCTGACCCGCGTCATCATAGACGGTGTTGACGCGCCCGTAAGGCGCCTGATTGTTTTCCAAAGGCGTTTCACCTCCTACAAGGCTCTATTATATATAAATAAAAGAAGGATTGCAATTGCCGGAACGCCCGCCGACCTCCGCATTTTGGGCGATCTGTGACTCTCTTGCGCCGTGTCCCGGTTTTTAGTATGATGAAGTTGAAAATGACCGGAAAGACCCGAAAGGAGGACCTGCCATGAAGCCGCGCGCCCGTTTGCGGAGCGTTTCCCGCTCCCTTCTCGCCCTCGCTTTGGCGATGTACCTCCTCTTCGCTCTCACCGCCTGCTCCAAAATGGAAAACGTCAGCCCGAACGGGCAGCCCACCCGCCGGACGACCCGGTCCGCGGAGGACGCCGGGCTCACCTATGACCTCGGCGGGTCCAACGTGCAGGGCGTGCTCTCCTCCGGAGAGGAGATCGAGTACTATGTGCCCGCGCCCGTGAAGAACCCCGGAGACCGGACCGTCACGCTGTTCATCTGGAACGTGGACTCCTGGAAGACCGTCCAGTGGAACTACCGGGACACGCTGACCGCGAAGAAACTCCTCGCCGGCCTCGCGTATGTGACCAACTGGGACCTCACGTGTGAAGTGAAACCGGCCACCCAGAAGCTGACGTTCCGCTGGGACAAGAAGTCTTCCCTCTTCTCCGGCATCCCGCTCCGGCAGAACAAGGAGTACTGGATCGGGAACCAGAAGGAACTCGACGCCTGCATCCTCGACAGCGTGTACAAGACGATGCTCGAGAACCTCGGACCGAGCTACACCATTTACTACGCGGACGCGGAGGGGAACGATCTCGAGTTGGCCGACGTCGGCGTCACCATCCCGGCGAACGTGCCGTTCTCGAGTTTCTGGCAATACTGAGACCAATAAAAAAGACCTCCCGTTTCGGGAGGTCTTAATTTTGTTATTTCAGATAGTTGCGGTCCGGGTTGATGAGTCTCAGAAGACCGCGGTTGATGAGCATGTTGAACGGGTTGAGCCCGGCGGTCAGCTTCCGGGGGATGGCCCGGTTGCGGAACGACTTCTTGATCTTGTTGTTGATCTCGCCGGATCTCTTCTGCTCGAAGTACTTCGAGTCTCTCGGGATGACGAAGGTCAGACCGTCTTCGATGAGTTCGATAGTCAGATCCTGCGTCGCGTGGCACTCGCCGTCGACGTTCGTCTGGGACGGTTTGGTCGCGTGGATCGTCATCTTCTTGCCGCGGTAGTACTCGCAGAAGCCGAACTTGGTGTGGTCGCCCTTCACCTGCCAGTTGATCATCATCGGGAAGAACATGACCGGCCAGGAGTTGGTGCGGCGCATGATGACGAAGTCGAGGGCGTGGTCGTCCGGTACCGCGAAGGGAGCCACCTTGATGCCGGAGCCGTACCAGCGGGAGTTCGCGCCGACCACCTGGATGAAGGGGCCGGTCATCCGCTTGCCGTCGACCGTGACGTCGAAGTCGTGCCAGACGTGGGTGAACATGCAGTAGAGGCCGGCGAGGAAGTAGGTCGCGTGGCCGGCCGCGCCGGGGATGCTCTTCGCCTTCACCTGTAGCGCGCAGGTCTCGGCGTCGAAGCCCATCGACGCCTGGTTGATGGCGATCTCGTCGCCGGCTTTGATACAGTCGATGGTGTAGGGCGTGCCTTCGATCTGTCCTTCGATGTCGAGGAACAGGTCTTTATCGCCAAAGAGGCGGATCCAGTCGTTGCCGGAGCCCTTCGGGATGACAGCGACCTGGGCATTTTTATGACCGTACGCGCCGTTGACGACTTCATAGAGCGTACCGTCTCCGCCGACGGCGTAGAAGCGGCAGGGTGCGTCGCCAAGAGCAGTCGCGGTCTCGTCGACGAACCGGATGCCGTCGCCGGCGGCTTTCGTCGTGTAGATCTCATAGTCGACGCCCAGTTTTTCACAGGCGGGGATGATGAGCTCGTTCACGATGTCGATCTTGTTGTTTTTTCCGGACACGGGGTTGACTACGAAATAATGCTTCAGAGCTGACATAGACACATTCCTCCAATCGACTCTATTATCCTACTTCTTTTCGAAAAAATCCATGTTATAATAAAAAAGTCTATTACACCTTCAGAAAGGGCGATCAACCTCATGGCAGCACCACGCAGCGACAACGTGAAAGAGATCATTCTCGCGAAGACGTCGGAACTCATGGAAGAGACCGGTCTTTCGTCGATCTCCCTCGCGTCCATCGCCGAAGCCTGCGGCATTTCCAAGGGTACGCTGTACTACCATTACAAGACCAAAGAGGACATCTTCTTCGACCTCATCGAGCGGCATTTCCGGGAGCAGGAGCAGGAGCTCATCGCCTGGATGGACGACCTGTCGAAAGACGTCTCCGTGAACCGCCTGCTCATGTATGTCCTCGACCGGAACAACTACGAAGGCGCCCTGCGCATGCAGGTCCTGTCCGCCGCCTGTTTCGGCAATGAGGACGTCCGCCGCAAAGTGCTGGACATCTACGACAAGTTCCGCAACCTCATCGTCGAGAAGCTGCTCGAACGGGACGACTGCACCCGGGAAGACGCGGAGTACATCGCCTGGATGTCCCTGCTGATGTCCGACGGGCTCATCGTGCATTCCCAGCTCGGCAACCCCGCCTTCGACCCGCAGCAGTTCATCCGCAGGACGGAAGAGTTTTTCAAAGATAAGATCTGACTTTACAACCACAGAAGTCGGCCCTCAGGCGAGGGCCGGCTCTTTTTTGTGGCGATTTACGCTGTGTGTTATTTCAACGTTTCGAGGAATTCGTCCTTCTCGTCGTACGCGATGACCGCGTCCCAGGCGGGGGTGTTGTAGCCGTCCCGGTAGCCGTCATAACCGTCGCGGGTGAATCGCTTCTCTCCCTCGGTGAGGTCGAGGCCGATGGTGCCGCCGGGGTTCATCGTGTAGTCGGGGTCGAAGTACTCCTTCAGGAGTTTGAAGATGCCGTACTCCGTCTCGCCGATGTTGCCTTCGAGCCAGGGCGCGAACATCTTGCCGATGCCGTGGTGGTGGGACAGGGCCGCGCCGGAACGGACGATGGCGTCGAGGATGTCCTGCAGGTACTCGTGGAAGGCGTCCGACTCATGGATGGGCGTCAGGAAGATGAAGTACAGGTTCGCGCCCTGCGGATAGCAGTGGGACATGTGGGTCGTGATGACCGAGTTCGGATGCGCGTGGCAGACTTTCCGGACTTCGCGATGCACCTTCTCCATGTTGGACCAGTTGACGCAGCACTCGAGCGTGTCGACGCAGATGCCGAAGTCCATGATGGTATCCCGAAGGTACGGGTCATTGAACCGTCCGTGCTCCCAGCTCTTGCAGACGTAGCCGGTGAGCGGGATGGCGCCGTGCTTGAGCGCGATCTTCAGGATGTTGTAATAGACGTTCCAGGAGTAGCCCTTCTCGCCTTCGGTGAAGCCGAGGAACAGGCAGCGCTCCATGTCCTTGTAGCCGAGCTTCTCGAGCATGGGCTGCAGTGGCGTGTCGTCGACGTTGTAGAGGCGGAGCATCATGTTGGTCTCCTCCTCGTCGGACAGACGGAAGACGGAGGAGAAACCGCACTCGCGCTGCATCATTTCCCGGGCCGCCTCCATGGCGTCGTTCCAGTTCTTGAACATGTAGGAGAAGCGGTGCCGGTTCTCGGGCATGTAGCGGTAGAAGCGCAGAGTGACTTCGGTCAGGACGCCGAACGTGCCCTCGCCGCCCATCATGATCTCATTGAGGTTGGGACCGGTGGCCTCCCGCGGGTAGTGGGAGGTGACGATCTCGCCCCGGGGCGTCGCGTACTTCTGGGACACGACGAGGTCCTTGGCGCAGCCGTAGTAGGTGGAGTTCTGGCCGGAGCCGCGGGTGACGACCCAGCCGCCGACCGAGGAGTACTCGAAGGACTGCGGGAAGTGGCCGCAGGTGTACGCGCGTTTGGCGCCGAACTCTTCGACCGCGTTGTTGAGGTGTTTCTCATAGTCCGGACCGGACAGACCGGTCTGGACCGTGATGGTCTGGTCCACTTCGTTGAAGTAGAGGACCTTGTTGAACTTCCGTCTCATGTCGAGGGAGACGCCGCCCTTGACGGGCTCGACGCCCCGGGTGACGGAGGAACCGCCGCCGTAGACATAGAGCGGGATCTTGTGCTCGGCGCAGTAGGCGACCGTCTTGACGATCTGCTCCGACTCGCTCGGGTACAGGACGATGTCCGGCAGCGAGTCGAACTTTTTCTCTCGCATCCGAAGGAGGTCATAACAGGTCTGGCCGTACATGACGCTCATGCGGTCGTAGTCGCCCTGAGACCAGTCGTCGCCATAGACGCTCTTGAAGAAATCCACATGTTTTTTCGCCATCTTGGGGGCATACTCCGGGCCCAGTTCGACTTTGTCGAAGCCGAGGTCCATGGCGTAGTCTTTGAAGTCCTCGTCTTTGACGTTCAGACGGTCCTTCATCATGTTGTAGAGGGACTCCTTCGGCAGTTTGAAGAAGTCGGGGTCGCCCCAGCGGAAAATGGACCGGTACGAGTCCGGGGCCGCCGCTTTGGTGATCCATTTCGGCTCGAAGCCGCTGTACGGTTTATATGGCATGACTGTTTCCTCCTTTATGCGTCCGGTTGCAAGAGGTCCGAGGTCGCGATGACGTCGGCGCCGGTGCCGAGGACGTCCCGGACGAGGACGTCGCCTCTTGACACTCTCATGGTAACACAGACCTTGTCGATTTCGTTCATGACATCAAATATCTTTTCTTTCGGGATGTCCGTCGAGACCCGGACGGGCAGGACGGGCGTTTCCGGGAACGCGGTGCGTACTGTGGAACAGATGGTGCGTTTCGGGGCGGAGAGTTCGTTGATCGCGAACTGTTCTCCCCTCGGACAGCGGTTGCCGGTGACGGTGATGTTCCCGTCTTCGTCCCGGTCGACGGTCAGAAGACAGCCCTGCGGGCAGGTGATGCAGACCATCTGGTTCGGGGCCATGTCTCCGGCGGGTTCCTCCAGCGGGACCGGCACGCGGGC
>JAZOTY010000054.1:0-2933 GCA_045657845.1 Acutalibacteraceae bacterium
TGATGAGTCTGGACGCTTCGGGGTTGCGGAACAGTCTCTGGAGTTTGCGCTCCTCAGGAGCGTTACCTTTCTGGACCTCGGCACCGCAGGTGTCGAGGGACTGGAGGGTGTGAGACTTGGAGGAGCCGGTGGCGCCGCCGATGCCGTCACGGCCGGTGCGTCCGCCGAGCAGGATGACTACATCGCCCGGGTCGGGACGTTCGCGTCTGACGTTCTCCGCCGGAGCCGCCGCGATGACCGCGCCGATCTCCATTCTCTTGGCGGCATAGCCGTCATGGTAGAGTTCGTCGACGATGCCGGTGGCAAGGCCGATCTGGTTGCCGTAGGAGCTGTAGCCGTTGGCCGCCGTGGTAACGAGCTTGCGCTGGGGCAGCTTGCCCTCCATGGTCTCGGAGAAGCTCTTCAGCGGGTCTGCCGCGCCGGTGACACGCATGGCCGCATAGACGTAGGAACGGCCGGACAGCGGGTCGCGGATGGCGCCGCCGATGCAGGTGGCGGCTCCACCGAACGGCTCGATCTCCGTCGGGTGGTTATGGGTCTCATTCTTGAAGAGGAGCAGCCAGTCCTCGTCTTTGCCGTCATGATTGATGGTTATCTTGACGGTACAGGCGTTGATCTCCTCGGACTCGTCGAGTTTCTCGAGCTTGCCCTGCTTGCGGAGCACTTTCGCGGCCAGCGTGCCGATGTCCATGAGGTTCACGGGCTTCGTGCGGCCGATGCTCTCGCGGTCGGCAAGGTATTTGTCATAGGCCTCCTGCAGGAACGCGTCCTCGAAGGTGACCTTGTCGATGGTGGTCAGGAACGTCGTATGACGGCAGTGGTCGGACCAGTAGGTGTCGATCATACGGATCTCAGTGATGGTCGGGTCGCGGTCCTCGGACTTGAAGTAGTCCTGGCAGAACGCGATGTCGTCGAGGTCCATCGCCAGCCCCAGGTCTTTGACCATGTCCGCCAGCTCTTCCCTGCTCTTCGCGATGAACCCGTCCAGAGTCTCAACGGTCTCCGGCAGTTCCATCTTCATGGCGAGGGTCTCGGGCAGGTCCATGGAAGCCTCACGGGCTTCGACCGGGTTGATGACGTACTTCTTGATCTCCGCCAGTTCGTCGTCGGTGATGTCGCCGCTGAGCAGGTAGACCTTGGCCGAACGGATGCTCGGACGGTCGCCCTTGAACGCGAGCTGGATGCACTCCTCCGCCGAGTTCGCGCGCTGGTCGAACTGACCCGGGAGGTACTCGACCGCGAAGACACGGTCCGCGCCTTCCGGTACCTCGTCGTAGAGGTTGTCGATCTGCGGCTCGGCAAAGATGGTCTTGCAGGCGAAGTCGAACGTCTCTTTCGGCAGGTTCTCCGCGTCGTAGCGGTTCAGGATGCGGACATCGGTCACGCCCTTGATGCCGAGGAGCCGGTTCACGTCCCTCTTCAGCGAATAGGACTCATAGGCAAGTCCTTCTTTTTTCTCAACAAAAATTCGGTAAACCACTTGTGGTCCTCCCTATTCGTTATTTCTTCGTGAAGGTAAAGTCGTCTGTCCTGGAAAAAGCTTCAGCTCGCGGCGAAGGTCGCGTTGCGGGGCTGTTTGTTGGAATCAATAACGCCTGCGGCGTACCCCGCAAAGCTCAATTCTTGCTTCGCTGAACTTTTTCCTACGGCCATCCGACATTGTATTAATGCACTAAGCTTAACTGTCTAGTCTCAAATCAAAGAGCCTTCAAAGCTCTCTGACCGATATCCTTTCTCATATAAGAATTCTCAAAATGGATATCTTCAGTGGCTTTATATGCAAGCTCAATAGCTTCTTTCAAAGTGGGAGCAGTTCTTGTTACGCCGAGGACACGGCCGCCGTTCGTCAGCAGCTTGCCGTCTTCCAGCTTGGCGCCGGCGACGAAGATGCCGGTCTTGTCTTCGGGAAGGGTCATCTCGAAGCCCTTCTCGTAGGAGACGGGATAGCCGGCACTGGCCATGATGACGCAGCAGGCCGACTCGTCAGCGAATTCGACTTCCGTGTCAGCGAGCGTCTCATAGCGGCAGGCCTTCATGATGGTCAGAAGGTCGGACTTGAGGAGCGGCAGGACGACCTGGGCTTCCGGGTCGCCGAAGCGGCAGTTGTACTCGATGACCTTCGGGCCGTTCTCGGTGAGCATGAGGCCGAAGTACAGGCAGCCCTTGAAGGTGCGGCCTTCGGCGTTCATGGCGTTCATCGTCGGCAGGAAGATGGTCTCCATGCATTCCTGGGCAATGGCGTCTGTGTAATACGGGTTCGGGGCGATGGTGCCCAGGCCGCCCGTGTTGAGGCCTTCGTCGTTGTCGAGGGCTTTCTTATGGTCCATGGAAGAGACCATCGGGACGACGACTTTGCCGTCGGTAAAGCTCAGGACCGAGACTTCGGGACCGGTCAGGAACTCTTCGATGACGACCTTGGAGCCGGAGGCGCCGAATTTGCCGTCGAGCATCATTTCCTTGACGGCGTCCATCGCCTCTTCCCTCGTCTGCGCGATGATGACGCCTTTGCCGAGGGCCAGACCGTCGGCCTTGATGACCGTCGGGATCGGCGCGGTCTCGAGGTAAGCAAGCGCTTTGTCGCAGTCTTCAAAGACTTCGTACGCCGCCGTCGGGATGCCGTATTTCTTCATGAGGTTCTTCGAGAAGATCTTGGAACCCTCGATGATGGCAGCCTTCGCCTCCGGGCCGAAGCACGGGATGCCGATGGCTTCGAGTTCGTCGACACAGCCGAGAACGAGCGGGTCGTCCATCGCCACAACGGCGAAGTCGATCGCGTTCTCTTTGCCGAATTTCACGATGGCGGGAATGTCGGTGGCGCCGATGCCGGTGCACACCGCGGCATCGGCCATGCCGCCGTTGCCGGGCAGCGCGTAGATGACTTCCACGTCCGGGTTTTCTTTGAGTTTCTTGATGATGGCATGCTCTCTTCCGCC
>JAZOTY010000055.1:0-7476 GCA_045657845.1 Acutalibacteraceae bacterium
CATGGTCTTCCTGCAGGAGGTAGTCGACCGAAACGCCGAAAACGTCGGCGATCTGCTTCAGCATGCCGGCGTCCGGGATGGACTCGCCGCGTTCCCACTTGGAAACCGTCTTGTCCGAGTAATTCAGCCGTTCTCCGAGCTCCAGCTGTGTCATGCCGGAAGCCTGCCGGAGTTCGGACAGGTTTTTCGCGAAAATGTCTTTGATGTCTTTCATAGGCCTCTATTATATCTATGAGGATTTGGGAATGCAAGGAAGCCTCGCGGACAATTTAAAAAAGTCCGGCTTCTTCCAACGGAAAGAGCCGGACTGGTTTGTTATTCGTCTTCCATCCACTCGCCCATGGCGGCGTGGATCTCATTGTACCGGTACCCGAGACGAAGCAGCGCGTTGACCGTGCGGGTCTTCTGCTTTTCGTCGGACAAGTCCCGGTTTTTGAACTTCGTCGCGAGGAGTTCGCGGACCTGTGCGACCGGGTCGATGTCCACCTCTTCGAGGACGGTCTCGATGATGTCCCGCGCCACCCCTTTCTGGATGAGCGCGGTCTTGAGGCCGCTCTTGCTGAGATGCTTCCGGCGGATGAGCTCGTCCACATAGGACCGGGCGAACCGCTCCTCGTTGAGGAGCCCGAGTTCTTCGAGGCGGTCACAGATGTCGGACGCCTGCTGTTTCAGGCTGCCGAGGTCCATGTCCTTCTGTTCCTTTTTCTCCCAGGCCTTGGTGACGAGTTTGTCGGACAGTTCCCGGCGGGAGTAGTCCCGCATGGAGAGGAGGTCCAGCGCCTTGTTCATCATCTTGCGGCGGGCCGACTCGGACAGCAGTTCTTCGAGCTGTTCGGGAGTGACCTCGGAGCCGCTTTTGATGCCGCAGGTGAACCAGTAGTCCGCGTTGACGGTGGCGATGTACTCTCCGTCGAGGGAGAGGTGGATCTTCTCCCCCTTCCCGGGTTTCGCAGTGAGTTTCATTATTCGTCGTCGTCAACGGTGATGTCCAGTTTCGCCTTGGCGGAGGCGGCAGTGGTCGCCTTGCGCTCCGGTTCCGGAGCCTCTTCCGCGACCGGGGCTTCCTTCATCTGGCCGCCGCGGTAAGCCGCTTTCGCCTGCTCGGCGAGCTGGGCATTGTGCTCCCGGACCTTGTCCTCCACTTCTTTCATGAAGTCGGGGTTGTCGAGGAGGTACTGTTTGACGTTGTCACGGCCCTGGCCGAGACGTTCTTCGTTGTAAGAGTACCAGGCGCCGCTCTTCTGGATGATATCGAGGTTGACGGCGGCGTCGAGGATCTCGCCCTCTTTCGCGATGCCGCGGCCGAACATGATGTCGAACTCTGCCTGTCGGAAGGGCGGAGCGACCTTGTTCTTGACGATCTTCGCGCGGGTGCGCGCGCCGATGAATTCGTTCTTGGTGCTCTTCAGCTGTTCGATGCGGCGGACGTCGATGCGCATGGAAGCGTAGAACTTCAGCGCGCGGCCGCCGGTGGTGACTTCGGGGTTGCCGTACATGACGCCGACCTTTTCCCGCAGCTGGTTGATGAAGATGATGATGCAGTTGGACTTCGAAACGGCACCGGCCAGTTTCCGGAGCGCCTGAGACATGAGGCGGGCGTGCAGGCCGACGTGGGAGTCGCCCATTTCGCCTTCGATCTCGGCCCGCGGGACCAGAGCGGCGACGGAGTCGACGACCAGGATGTCGATGGCGCCGGAGCGGACGAGCTGCTCGGCGATCTCAAGGGCCTGTTCCCCGTTGTCCGGCTGCGCGACGAGGAGCGAGTCGACGTCGACGCCGAGGTTGCCGGCGTAGATGGGGTCGAGCGCGTGTTCCGCGTCGATGAAGGCGGCCTCGCCGCCGAGTTTCTGTGCCTCGGCGATGGCGTGCAGCGCCAGGGTGGTCTTACCGGAAGACTCCGGACCGTAGATCTCGATGATGCGGCCGCGCGGGAGCCCGCCGATGCCGGTGGCGGCGTCGAGCGTCAGGGAGCCGGTGGAGATGGCTTCCACGCTCATGTTCTGGCTGTCGCCCAGGCGCATGATGGCGCCTTTGCCGTAAGAGCGCTCGATTTGAGCGATGGCGGTGTCTAATGCTTTTTTCTTGTTGTCTGCCAAAGTTGATTCCTCCAAACTTTGCGTACATTTGTTCGGTTACGTGTTCTATTATAATGAATCGCCCCCGAAATTGCAAGCCTATTCTTGGGACAGAACTTTTGAAAAAAATGCTTGCATTTCTGATATCATAATGATAATATTATTACGCTGTATTTGAGACGGGAGCCGCCCGTCAGATAAAAAGGAGGTGCCGAAACATGGCAAAATGCTACTGCTGCGAGAAGGAAGTTAAGTTTGGTAACAAGATTTCCCATTCCCACAGACGGTCCAACAGAGCTTGGAAACCGAACCTGATGAGAGTCAAGATCGTCGAGAACGGTACTCCGAAAAGAGTTTATGTCTGCTCTCGCTGCCTGCGTTCCGGAAAGGTCCAGCGCGCTGTCTGATCCGACTTCCTTTTTACCAATCAAATACTCATATAGCGGAATAGTGTAACGGTAACACGACTGACTCTGACTCAGTTATTTGGGGTTCGAATCCCTATTCCGCTGCCATGAGTAAAACCGTCGTCCCAATCGGGACGGCGGCTTTTTTTGTTTCTGTGGCGATTTACTTTTTCTGTTCGATGAGACCGTAGGCCTTTTTCATCTCGAGGATGCGAAGCACCGACTCGTCGATGCGCTCTTCGGAGATGGTACCGGACTTGACGGCCTGCAGGATGGCATCGTACATGGCGACCGGGCTGCCGGTGCAGAGCATGTCGTTGCCCGCCTGGACGGCCAGGACGGCGACCTTGCCGGGGTCGGCGACGAATTTCGTGACGCCGCTCATCTGGAGGTCGTCCGTCAGGATGACTCCGTCGAACCCGAGGTTGTTCCGCAGCACGTTGTGGACCGCTTTGGACAGGGACGCCGGGTTCTTCGCGTCATACGCGTCGACGATGGTGTGGCTCACCATGATCATCGGTGTGCCCGCCGCGATGCCGGCCTGGAACGGCATGGAGTCCCGGGTGTCGAGGATCTGCTGTTCTCTCGTGTCCTCGATGACCGTCCGGTGGGTGTCCCCCGCGTTGCCGTAGCCGGGATAATGCTTGAGACAGCTGATGACCTTGGCGGTCTTGAATTCATTGGTCACATACTCGGCGAAGTCCGCGCATTCCTCGGGGTTCGTGGAGAAGGCGCGGTCATAGATATAGTTCTTTTCATCGTACGGGACGTCGACCACCGGCGCCAGGTTCGTGTTGAGGCCGAGGATCTTGAGGAACGCGGCTTTCTCTTTCGCGTCCGCGACGATGCCGTCCCATCCGCCACCGTAGAAGATCTCCTGGGGACTGGCGAACTTCTCGTCCCGGTACATCGGGAACCGCGAGATGCGGTTCACGGTCCCGCCCTCTTCATCGACGGCGAGCAGCATGCCGATCTTCGACACTTCCTGGAACGAGGCCATGTCGGCCACGACACCTTCCGGTGTGTTGTCCTGGAAATACTTCGCGAAGAAGATGTATCCGCCAAACTGGTATTTCTTCTGCGCCGCGACGTCGTCCTTGGCCGGATGATAGGCCAGGATCATCTGCCCCACCTTCTGTTCGAGGCTCATCTTGTCGAGTTTTGCCTCCATGGTGGCGGCGTACTGCTGGCGCGCGTGGACCTTGTTTTTGATGGACCGGACCCCTTTGGTGATGCCGGAGATGATCGCGAACAAGAGCGCAAAGACCAGCAGCAGGGAGACGACGATCGTGATGATGCGTCTTCGCTGCGCAGACTTCTTATACTTTGCCATAATTTCACACCCCTCGTGGAACAGTATACCACGAGGGGTGTTTTGTACACTAGTAATATTTTTAATTGGTTATCATTTGCCTCAGGCGGTGCGGGCATCTGCGCCCCAGAAAAACAGCGCGACGGTGCCGGGGCCGGTGTGGGCGCCGATGGTGGTGCCGATGTTGTGGATGACCGGTTCGCCGTCCATTTTCTTGAAGGTCTTTTTGACGAGCGCTGCCACTTCGGCGGCGTCCGCTTCACAGGCCGACATGGAGAGGTACACCTTTCCGGTGTAGTCTTTGCCGCCCTCCGCGTGTTCGACCATCTTGTTCACGATCTCCTGGATGACCGCCTTCTTGCCGCGGATCTTGTAGCGCGGGACCAGATGCCCCCGGTCGTCCATGTTCAGAAGCGGGCAGATTTTGAGGACGGTGCCGAACCAGCCGGACGCCTTCGAGATACGGCCGCCGCGGATATAGAACGTAAGGTCCGTCGAGAAGAACCAGTGGTGCAGGCGGAGCCTGTTTGGCTCCGCCCATTCGGCGAGCTCCTCGATGCCCATGCCCTCGTCGCGTTTGTCCGCCAGGGTGTGCATCAGAAGGCCGTACCCGCTGGACGCGGCGAGCGAGTCGAGGATGACGATCTTCCGTTCCGGGTACTTCTCGAGCAGGAAGTCCCGCGCCGTGCAGGCGGAGTTGTAGACGCCGGAGAGGCCCGAGGACAGAGTCACGTGCAGGATGTCCTTCCCCGCTTCGAGGAACGGCGTGAAGTAGTCGATGAACTCTTCGACGTTGACCTGGGACGTCCGGGTCATGGCGCCGGCCGCCATCCTCTGGTAGAACGTGGCAGCGTCCATGGTCTCGTAGAGGTCGTCCGGGTGTTCGACGTCGTCGAGGTAGTAGTGGAAGCAGACATAATGGATGTCCCGCTCCTCAAATTCTGTTTTCGTCAGGTCTGCTGTCGAGCAGCAGCTCAGGATGTAATCAGCCATCGTGGTGGTCCTCCATCATTCAATAGTTGCAAGGCTTCCGCCTTTCGCAACACATTGTACAAGCTTCGCAACGTACAAGACCACCTCCTTGCAGGCGATTCACCTCTCCTTTCCCGAATCTACCGCTCTATCCACAGTAGAATGAGGACTCTCCCGGAAGGAGAGTCCTCATGATCTTTGCTGTTATGCGCTTTTCCGAAGCTGTTGCCGTGAATCGCCTCAGCCGAGCAGGGCCTCGATGCGTTTCATGGCTTCGACCGTATTCTCGTAAGAGGAGAAGCTGGTGAAGCGGAAGAAGCCTTTTCCGCAGTCGCCGAAGCCTTCGCCGGGCGTGCCGACGACCTGTGCGTTCTCGAGCAGGTAGTCGAAGAATTCCCAGGAGCCCATGCCGTTCGGGCACTTGATCCAGACGTACGGGGAGTTCTTGCCGCCGGTGTAGAAGATGCCGAGGCGGCCGAAGGTCTCCATGATGACCTTCGCGTTGTTGCGGTAGTAGTTGATGTTCTCGTCGATCTCCCTGAGCCCTTCTTCGGAGAAGACCGCGGCGATCGCGCACTGGACCGGCCAGGATACGCCGTTGTACTTCGTGGACAGGCGGCGGTACCAGAGTTTGTAGATGTTGTGGCCGTCGCGCTCGAGTTCCTTCGGGATGACGGTGTAGCCGCCGCGGGTGCCGGTGAAGCCGGCGGTCTTGGACATGGAACAGAGCTCGATGGCGCAGGTGCGGGCGCCTTCCACCTGGAAGATGCTGCGGGCGGAGTCGTCGACGACGAAGTGCTCGTAGGCGGCGTCATAGATGATGATGGCGTCGTTCTCGTTCGCGTAGTCGACCCACTCCTTCAGCTGCGCTTTGCTGTAGGCGGCGCCGGTCGGGTTGTTCGGAGAACAGAGGTAGATGAGGTCGGCGTGCACGCTCTTGTCGGGCATGGCGCAGAAGCCGTTCTCCTCGTTGGAGGGCGCGTAGACGATCTTCCGGCCGGCCATGATGTTCGAGTCGACATAGACGGGGTACACCGGGTCGGTGACGAGGACGACGTTGTCCTCCGCGAAGATGTCCTGCAGGTTCGCGCTGTCGGACTTGGCGCCGTCGGTGACGAGGACTTCGTCCGCGCCGACGTCCACGCCGAAGCTCTTGTAATAATTGGAAATGGCTTCCCGGACGAACTCGTAGCCCTCGTAGTCCGGATAGCCCTTGAAGCTCTCTTTGTGGGCCAGGTCCTCGGCGCCTTTTTTGAGGGCGTCCGTGGCGGCTTTGCAGAGCGGGAGCGTCACATCGCCGATGCCCATGCGGATGACGGGCTTGTCGGGGTGTGCGGCGATGTACTCATTCGTTTTTCTGGCGACGTCCGCGAAGAGGTAATTCGGGACGAGGTTGTCGAAGTTCGCGTTGACCTTCATTTCATTCATCCTTTCAGGGGATCCATTTTTGCAAAAGTTGCAAGAAGTATACCACAAAACCGCCTGTATGCCTATAGTTTCGGCACACAGACGGTTTGTTTTTTCTTATTACATGACCTGTTCGAGCATGGCTTTTGTTGCGCCGCCGTCGAAGACCCCGAAATGGAGTTTGCGGAACGCCTCCAGACGGTCGGTCCGGAAGTCCTGTGTCTCGAAGACGCGGCAGAGTTCGTCCATGGTCTTTACGACGGGTCCGCCGACCGTCTCCTCGTAGGGGTAGTAGAAGTCGCGGTCGCCTTCGAACCGGTCGAGGTCGTAGGCGTAGAACACGACGGGCTTGTGGAGCAGCGCGTTGTTCATGCAGATGGACGAGTAGTCCGTGATGAGGACGTCCGAGAGGACGCTGAGCTCGTTGGAGTCCGGGTAGTCCGTGAGGTCGAGGACGCCGTCCACTTCCCCGGTGAGAGCGTTCAGTTGTTCCCGGCCGGAACTGTCGTTCGGGTGCAGGCGGATGAGCAGCGCCGCTTCTCTGCCCGCTCCGGTCTCGATAGCGGCTTTCAGCGCCGCGGCGTCGAGGTGCGACAGGAGGCTGGCGTCCTCGTCCGGGTCGTCCCGGAACGTCGGGGCGTAGAGCACGAGGTACCTGCCTTTGCACTGCGGGAACTTCGTGTCGAACGCTTTGCGCTTCGCCGCCACCGCGGCCTCCCCCACGTTCTCTTCCCGGAAGAAGTAGTCCGAGACGGGGTTGCCGGTCGTGATGATCTTGCTCGCCGGCAGGCCGAACGCGCTCATATAGATGGGCCGGATGGTCTCCGCCGAACAGGTGACGTACGAGAGCGGCCGGTTTGCGCCGACCTCCTTTTTCCGGACGTCCTCCGGCTGGGGGATGTCGAGGCCGAACTTTTTGAAGGCTCCCTGTCCGTGCCAGACCTGGACGACGGTCGTCGCTTTGTTCGGGTGGACCCAGCCGAACGGGAAGAAATTGTTGTTGATGAAGATGGTCTTCGCGCGGCCCATGGTGAAGGCGTCCTTCGTCATGAACCGGAGCATGGGGCCGACGCCCCGGTCGAGGTCGTTCCGGTCCACTTTCACGAGGTCGAGCGGCGCGTATGCCGCGAGTTCCCGTTCCGTTTCGGTGAGAGCTCCTTCAAAGCCGCCGTGCATCAGGTTGAAGAGCACGGCCCGGTCCTGTTTCACCGGCAGCCGCGCGCCGCAGTCGAAGCAGAACGCGAAGACCCGGAAGCCGACCGTTTTGACGGTCTCTTTCAGAGAGGATACAACACTCATGCGT
>JAZOTY010000056.1:0-8822 GCA_045657845.1 Acutalibacteraceae bacterium
TTGAGGCCGACTTTGTCGAGGACTTCTTTCATCGCGATGCGAGCGGACTCTTCCGCGTTGATCTTGGATTTGATGGTGGTGTCGGCAACGATCTTGCCGTTCTCATCTAAAATGACTGCTTTCGTGTAGGTGGAACCTACGTCGCATCCGCCAAAATACTTCATAATAAAACTCTCCTTCTCAATTACATCGTGGTCTCGTCGTTGAATTCGACAAGAGACGGGTCAATGGGTTCTTCCTGCATAACGGTATACATATAGTTGTTGACACGGGCACGCATGTCTTTCCGGGAAACGGTCCGCGGATCCATGAGGTCGTGCTCGATCCAGATGAGGCGCACGCCGTGCTCTCTCGCCTGGTCATCGAACAGGCCCTGAAGGGTCGACATGTTCTTGCAGGAAACGTGCTGATACATGATGACGATATCGGGTCTCCAGATGTCGACCTGACGCCACAGCTCGTCGACGACGTGCTGATAGCCGCCGTTGGTGTGACGACGCATGACCATGCGCTCATACAGTCTCGACATATCGCGAAGCGCTTCTTCGGGATCGCTGGTGTTGAGGTGCTTCGTGAAGTTCAGGCCTTCCATCTCGACCAGGACATTGATGCCCCAGCAGTTGGCGAGCCAGTTGGAGAAGTTCGCGTAATAGTGAGCCGGAACGGACCAGACGATGGAGCGGTAGCGCATCTTGCCGACCCAGGGCTCCTCGTGGTTCTCGTAAGCCGCCATCATGAGATCGTTGACCTTTTCGAAGGTCTTGATGATACGCGGGTCGATACCGCCGTCCATCTCATAGTTCCATTTGCGGAACAGTTCGTAGGCGGGGCCGATGAGCTGAGGTGTATCGGTCTGGTTGACTTCCCATTTCTGCAGCTCGAAATCGGTCTCCTGGTTGAAGCGGTCCATGCAGGTGAAGTAGTTTTCCCAGCTCCACTTGGCACCGGTCTTCTCTTCGATGAACTTGATGCAGTTCTTGACCTCGAGGACAGCCTGGTCCATGACGGACTCGTCTTCGTACCGGACCGGGAAGGTCAGGTGGTACGTCGGGAGATCTTTGAACCGGCGGGACGTGTACTCGGAAGCCATGACGGAGCCGTCGCAGGGCATGGAACTCGAGATGAAGCACGCGCCGAGATGCGGCAGTGCGTCGAGGACGACTGCGCCGGATTCTGAGGTCGGGACCGGGCAGGTGTCCGAGGGCAGACCGTAAGCTTCGACGGCGTCGATATAGGGCTCACAGACCAGCTGGTCGACTTCAGAAACAAGGAAGACCGGAAGCAGCTGATACGGGATGCCGAGCAGGTCGGGGAAACCGGCCATGATCTGTCCCATGGTCATCTCGTCGAGCAGGACCGTCTGTTTCGACAGTTCAAGGGAGTTGCCGTTCTTCGTGTCGCCCTTGGCGAGGAAGACGAGGTTCTCCGCGACGAAACGGAAGATGGCAAAGATGAGCTCATGGTGCATGGTGAGCGCTTTGCCGCGAAGGCCGAGGACCAGTTTGTCCGCGAACGCGTGGGCGTTGAAGTAGGAGATCATCCAGCGATAGTGGAAGACCGCGTTCATCGCCGGGATCAGGTCCTTGCCGAACGTCGTCAGCATCATGCCCCAGAGGCGGGCCCACTCGTAGAAATCGATGGCGGTGGACTCGATGCCGCGCCATTCACGGCGGACCATGGCCATCTGGCCGTTACGGTACAGTTTGCCAAGGTGTTTTTCACCGTTCAGGACAAGGTCTTTCCGCTCTGCCCAGCTCATGGCGAGGACGTCTTTGCACTCCTGTGTCAGACGCTCTTTGAGGGCTTCCGCATCGGCGATGCGCGCTTCCTTGACATCGTTCCAGTCGGTGTTTTTGAACATGTCGACGATGATGCCGCCGACTTCTTTCAGGTTTTCTTTCTGATCGGACCAGTTCATCTGGTCCTTTGCTTTGAAGAATTTCGGGTTTGGATATTTGGGGGTATTGTTACTCATGCGGACGCCTCCTTACGGGACTGGATCCGTTTGATCTCCAATGCCTCGACGAAGGCCTGGAAGCGGGTCCGGAGCTGACCCGAGGAACGGGCGCGGTACGGTCTGTCGATGGACAGGACCGGCCAGCCGTATTCTTCGGTCAGGATGTGGCTTGCAAGCGGACGTTCGAATGCCCAGAAATCACAGAATTTCATCTGCTCATAGATGATGCCGTCAGCGCGGAAGTCTCTGGCCAGCTGATCTGCTGTGTCGCGGCGCTGCTGGATCTTTTCCTCGCTCATGTAACGGGCACACTGGGCAGTCTGCATGTAATGACGGCAGATCTGATAGACCAGATCTTCTTCGTCATTGAGCTCGATGCGCTCTCTGCCGGGGTTGGAGCCGTAGCAGTAACGGTCGGCAACGATGAACGCGCCGCAGTCTTCGATGAGCTTGATGAGCTCGGGGTCATCGATCTCGGAGCCGACGATGGCCACTCTGGCACGATACCAGGGGGCCGGGTCGAGTTTGCGGGCCTTGACCTCTTCGAGGGTCTCCTTCAGATACGGAAGGATGAGCGCGGTCGGGCAGACATAGGACACCAGCGTGCAGATGGCGAATTCGTACCCGGTGATGGGAGAATTCTCCAGCTTTCTGAGTTCGCTGAGTTCCGTGATGACGTCGCACAGTTCGTTGTGCTCTTTGACCGCTGCACGGATGGCGTCATCGGAGATGTCCACACCGTAGACCTTTTTGAACTCCTCCAGAAGGCGGAGCCGGACCTGGATGGCCATGTGCTCGATGCTGTAGTCTTCGACTTTGTAAGGCACGTCCAGATGGGTGCAGAAAAACTTCGGGTTCGTGTTGCAGTTCAACACTTCGATGTGCTCGGCACAGCGGTTCATCGCCGAGCAGGCATCGACTTCTGCCAATACGTCGAGGTACTGGTAACCACCTTCAATGGCACGTTCCAGCACGCTGCGGGCGAATTCGCAGGTGTAGTTCGACATGTAGTACGTTGCAATGTCGATGGAGCCCGTGTTAGGAGCTCTGAGACGGGTCGAGAAACACTTGTCCACATTCAGAAGTACTTCCGGCATGTGGTAGCATGTGTAACCGACGCAGATCTGACCGTCTGCCTGCGCCTGTTTGACCAGGGCATTGTCCTGGTTCTCGAGCAGGCCTTCGAAGTAGATCAGATGTTTTAGATCCTTCATTTACACACCTCTCTCTTAAATAAAAATACCTAGCCTAAAACCGAATGGCACATTCTTGCAGATTTGTGCCGTCCATTTTTATAATAGTTCTTAATAATGAATGAACAAAGAACAAACCCCATAAAAATGTGCAAAATTTCCAAAAAAATAGATAAGCGCCCTGTTTTTTTGCAAAAATAGTACGCTTATCCTTTATGACACCGGAGCACAAGATCATGTTGCCAGTGTATATTTTGTGATTTTCAGTCTCACCGCGCCATCTGCGAGGAACGCGATGCGGTCTGCCGCGAGGTCGGTCTCGAGGGTCGTGCTCATGACCTTTTCCCCGTCATTGACGAAGACTTCCGCGCTGAACCGGTCGAGGATGAGCCGGAGTTTCAGAGCGCCGTTGTCATGGGAGACGAGCGCCTTCCTCTGATGGATGATCGCTCTCCGGGAGCCGGAATACATGCGGTCGATCTTGAGCGTGGACTCTTTGCGGCGGAAGCGGACTTCCGTGTAGAACTCATCGTCCTTCGCAAAGCGGATGCCGAAGCGGCGGTAGGAGACCTCCGGGTCGACCGGCGCGATTTCCACGGTAAGGTCCAGCATGCGTCCGTCGATGCCGTCGAGTTCTTTCTCCTCTGAGTCGAGGACGACATCCTCATAGACGACTTCGTCGCACCGGAGCGCTTCGAGTTCCCGTATGGGAGTCTGGTACAGGATGCCGTCTTTGAGGGACAGTTCGCGCGGGATGCTCATCTGTCCGAACCAGGGGGTCGACTCCACATGCAGGTTGCAGGTGTCCCAGTTCTGCATCCAGCCGATCATGATGCGCCGGCCGTCCGGAGCCAGGACCGTCTGGGGCGCGTAGAAGTCGATGCCGTAGTCCACCGTGTGGTCCGCTTCCTCGAAGAACGTCTCGGTCTCCTCATCGTAGGTGCCGGTGAAGTAGAACGTCCCGTTGCCGTTCTGGTACTCGAGCCCCTTCGGCAGCATGTCCTGGGAGCTGCCGAGCAGGATGTACTTCCCGTCCAGCTCGAAGAAATCGGGGCACTCCCACATGCGGCCGAGACGGTAATGGTTCTCGGCGAAGACCTTGACGAACTCCCAGTGGATGGCGTCTTCCGAGCGGTACAGGAGCATCTGCCCGCCGAAGCCCTCTCCCCGGTCGTTGGCGATGAGCGCGCGGTAGGAGCCGTCGGGCAGGCGCCAGGGTTTCGGATCGCGGAACCCGTATTTGCTGCCGCCCTCCGGAAGGTCGGCCTCGGTCAGGACCGGGTTGCCCTCGTATTTGTCGTAGTCCAGCCCGTCGCCGAACGCGAGGTTCTGCGTCTGGACCTGCAGCGTCTTGCCGCCCTCGCCGATCTCGTTGATGATGCCCGTGTACATGAGCATCTGCCGGCCGTCGGGAAGCGTGATGGCGTTGCCCGAGAAACAGCCATCCCGGTCATAGATGCGGTCCGGCGCCAGCGCCGCCGGGAGGTAGTCCCAGTGGAGCAGGTCGGAGCTCACCGCGTGCCCCCAGTGCATGGGGCCCCAGTGGGAGTCGTACGGGTGGTACTGGTAAAACATGTGGTACTGACCCATATAGTAGGAGAAGCCGTTCGGATCGTTCATCCAGCCCACGCGCGCGGACAGATGGAAGCCCGGGCGGTCCTCCGGTCTGATATATGTTTCGATGCCCTCTTCATAGCGGCGGGCGTCGCGAAGTGCCTGACTCATGTTCGGTACCTCCCCCTGAAGTTTGCGGCATTATACATCGTCTGCCATACTGTCTTCAAGAGCTTCTACGATATTTTTTACGACTTTCGTGACTTTTTTCTGCACTTCCTCCGGCGCGTACGGGAACGTGTAGGAGACGTCCGCCGCCTCGATGAGCGGGAGATCGTTCAGGGAGTCTCCGATGCCGTATAGCTTCACTTCGCCGTAAGCCTCCCGGTAGTAGTCCCGGAGAGCCTCGACGCCCTTGCCTTTGGAGCAGCCCTTCGGGGCGATGTCGATCTCGATGACGTTCTGGAACGCGTGGATCGAATCGCCGAAGCGCTCGTTGAGGTAAGCGGCGTTCGCCGCGGCGTCCTCCAGGCTCTCGGTATGGACGCTCACCTGGTGGATGAGCCCCTCGGGGAGGTCGTTCGGTCCGGAGACCACATAGTACTTCCCGGGGTAGTCCATCTCCTCGAAGACGCAGATGTCGCCGTCGACGTCGAGGGTCAGCCGGAAGCCTTTGGCGCGCATCTCGTTCGTGATGGCCCAGGCGACGTCCGGGTCGACCCCGCGTTTGCGGATCTCGTCATAGTGGCGATCGACGATGTTCGCGCCGGAACTCGTGATGAAGAAGTCCGGCTCTACGAACCCCGTGATGAACGGGGTCAGCCCGCCGACCTGGCGGCCGGTGCACAGGCCGAAGAGATGTCCGGTCTCCTGGTACTCGCGGATCTTCCTGACCGACTCCATCGGGAGCTTGTCAGGATCCTCTGCCTTATAGAAATACAGGGTCCCGTCGAAATCGGATGCAAATACTTTTTTCATACCACAAAGTCGTCCTTTACTGAGGGTTTCAGGTTCCAGATGGTCATGTCGATGTTGTCGCTCTTCGTGTAGAAGTGCTCCCGCTCCGTCGGGTAGACGTGGGCGGTGAAGGTCTTGTCGCCGTCATTGATGAAGAGTTCGACGGAGCAGCGGTCGATGAAGATCCGCATGTTGCGGAGCGGCGTCTCCATGGGGACTTCCAGTTCCTCGAACACGTTCTCGTTGAACCGCTTGTCGAGCCCCGCCTTGCTGACGGTCATCTTTTTGCAGTGGGGGCAGTAATGGATCGTGAACCCGCCGGTGCCGTCCTCTTTCGTGAACAGGTTCAGGTCGGACATCTCTTCCGCTCCCTTCGGGAAAGAGACTTCCAGTTCACAGAACGCCGGGAGCGTGCCGTCTTCGGGGGCGGTGCCGTCCCGGAGGTCGTCCATCGCCGGAAGCGGCGTCTTGAAGAGCTTCCCGTCCTTCACCCGCAGTTCGCGGATGAGGCCCATGCTGCCTTCCCAGTCCTCTTCCTCGGTCGGGTAGTGGTTGTCGGGCAGGCCCATCCAGCCGACGATGATGGCTTTGTCGGGGTCGCCGACATTGGCCGCGAGCTGGGCGGCGTAAAAATCGAACCCGTAGTCGAGGTGGTGGTAGCCACCCTCCGGGGTAAAGGTCAGCGTGTCATAGTCCATGGACCCGATGAAGTAGACGTTGTGGTTCGTGCTGTTCCCGCGGCCCGGCAGCGTCGTGTACTGCGGAGAGAACAGAAGGACGTCCTTCCCGGAGATCTTCTGGATGCAGGGGCACTCCCACATGCCGCCGAAGTCCTCATAGCCGGGGACGTTCAGCTGACCGGCGAACGTCCAGCCCTCGAGGAGTTTCGGGGACTTGTACACGAGGACCGTGCCCTTCTTGTCGAGGGTCTGGGCGCCGATGAAGATGTAGTACTCCTGCTTTTCCTCGACCCAGAAGACCTTCGGGTCTCTCTGGTGCTCGCTGTAGTCGTCCCGGGGCCCGAAGAGGGGCTCATCCAGTTTGACCGGCGTGCCGCTCTCGTCGAGTTTCGCGGCACAGGTGTAAGGCGTGCGGACCCAGTTCTCGTCCCGGTGGTTTCCGGTGTAGAAGAAGTACAGAGAGTCGCCCTCGGCGATGGCGGAGCCGGAGTGGCAGCCCTTGTTGTCGAAGTCGCGGTCGGGACGCATGCCGACACCGGCGTTCTCCCAGTGGACGAGGTCGGTGCTCCTGACATGGTACCAGTATTTGAGGCCGTGCACGGCGCCCCAGGGCGTCCACTGATAGAACAGGTGCCAGACCCCGTCATGACAGACGAAGCCGTTCGGGTCGCTGGACAGGCCGGTGATGGGCTGGATGTGATATTTCTGGCGGTAGACGCTGTCGAGGAGAGCCTCGTGGAGCCCCTCGATCTCATCGGCACTCTGCAGTACGCGATACCGCTCTTCCAATGTCCATTCACGCATGGTCGTAGCCTCCTCAAAGTGGTTTTTGGTATCGATTTCAAACTTGTCTGATTCCATTATAAAAGGCGCGAAAACAAAAGACAATTGGCACTCTCCACCATATTCCGGGCCAGGTTTTCGGTCGTTTCGCCGAAAAAGACTTGACCATGTATTAAGTTAAGGGTAATCTTGTATAAGAGATTTTGCACATACACTATATAAGGGAGTTTTTCCATGAAGTTCACCGGTAAGAAAGTATTAGTCGTCGGCCTCGCCCGCAGCGGCATGGCGGCCATCAAAGTCCTTCACGAACTGGGCGCGGACATCGTCCTCTCCGAGCGCAAGCCGGCGGAAGAGCTGAAGGAACTCGCCGCTCTGAAAGAGCTCGGCGTCACCATCGTCGGCCAGGACATGGAGGTCTTCGACCAGCATTACGACCTCTGCGTCAAGAACCCCGGCGTCCCCTACCGCAGCCCCTTCATGGAGGCGCTGGCCATGCACAGCGTCCCGGTCATCACCGAGATCGAACTGGCCTTCCAGGTCGCGAAGCCGCAGCACTTCATCGCCGTCACGGGCACGAACGGAAAGACGACCACGACCACCCTCATCTACGAGATCCTGAACAAGGCGTTCCCCGGCAAAGCCCACCTGTGCGGCAACATCGGCATCCCGCTCTGCGAGATCGTCATGGAAGAGGGCCTCATGGAGGAGAGCGATCATTACATCGCCCTCGAGATCTCCAACTACCAGCTCGTCAACATCGACCGGTTCCGTCCGGACGTCGCCACCATCATCAACCTGACCCCGGACCACGTCGACTTCATGGGCTCACTCGAAGCGTACTACAAGTCCAAGACCGAAGTGTACCGGAACATGACCCCGGAAGACACCTTCCTGCTCAACGCGGACGACCCGGTCCTCGCGGAGTATGTGGAAAAATACCCGGTCCCGGCCACCGTCCGGTCCTTCAGCCTCGACCGCACCGACACCGACAACTGCATCAAAGACGGACAGCTGTACGTGGGCGATGAACCGGTCCTGCCGCTGACCTCCGTCCGCCTGCCGGGCAAACACAACCTGCAGAACGTGATGATCGCCGTGTCGGTCGCCAAAGTCCTCGGCATCCCGAATGAGACCATCCGCGAAGTCGTCGAGGCGTTCACCGGCGTCGAGCACCGCATCGAATTCGTCCGGGAAAAGGACGGCGTCCGCTATTACAACGACTCGAAGGGCACCAACACCGACGCCACGGTCACGGCGCTGAAGGCCTTCGACAAGGGCGTCATCCTGCTCATCGGCGGCTTTGAAAAGGGCCTGCCCATGGACGACGTCAAAGCCCACCTCGGCTGTGTGAAGAAAGTCATCGGCTACGGCGCCTGCGGTCCCCGGCTCGTGGCGGACACCGTCGGAGAAGACGGCATCGTCGTCACCACTCTCGATGAAGCGGTCGCGGAGGCCGTGAAGATCGCCGAACCCGGCGACACGGTCCTGCTGTCCCCCACCACCAGTTCCTTCGACCAGTACACCTGCTTCGAAGAACGGGGCGACCACTTCAAAAAACTCGTCAATGAACTGTAACCACCAAAAGGATCCATCACATGTCAGATAACCGTTACATCGGCGTCTTCGACTCGGGCATCGGCGGCCTCACCGTCGTCAAGTCCATCGTCGAATGCATGCCGGGAGAAAACATCATCT
>JAZOTY010000057.1:0-2111 GCA_045657845.1 Acutalibacteraceae bacterium
TCTGGAAGGTCCGGTTGTGGATGTCGATACGAGTTTTGGTTGCCATAGAATTACTTCCTTTCCTACGCAGGCATTACCCTGATCAGGTCTTGGGGTATGCGGGTCTCACCCTCATCTCAGCCCGTGTTACGAGCTCCCCCAGGTGGGTATGCGGTTTTTGTTGTGGCGATTCACGCCGAGAGGATATTACCACAGAACATGAAACAAAGCAATTCGCCCTGCCACGGTGTCTCAGGAACGAGACGCTTTCTGCTCTTCAAGTTCGGCGGCGAGTTCCAGCGGCTTCGGGACGGTAACGTTGATGGTCAGGGACCAGAGGAGGAACAGGAGGGACAGGACCATGCCGAAGAGGTAGGCCGGATGGCGGAAGTTCCCGAGGACGGCGGAGGCGCCGGACATGAGGAACGGGGAGACGAACTGGCTTAAGTACAGGGCCGCGGAGACCAGCGGCATGACCGTGCTGGCGGCTGCCTTGCCGGCCTTCATGGAACCCTGGGAGATGACGAAGGGCACGCCGGCGCCGTTGGCAAACCCAATGAATGCGGAGCCGAGCAGCGTGCCGGCCCAACCGCCGAAGTACAGGCAGACAAATCCGAGGAGGAAGAGGATCGGGGAGACGACTTTCGTCATGCCCTTCGCGGTCTTCATGATGCGGAAGAACAGGAAGCCGCCGACCGCTGCCACCACGTCCGCGAAGGCCATGATGACCGAGATGAGAGACGCGGGGACCATCGTATCGAACCGCAGGGTCTCCATCGCGTAGTTCGCGGGGTAGAGGAAGAAGCAGGACATCAGAAGGAACATGGCGACGATGTATTTGTAGTAGGTCTTCATGGAGGTGAGGACGCTGGTCTTCTCCTCCGCTTTGTCGCCGGTCGCTTTGTTCAGGCGCTCATTCGGCAGGAAGAACAGGCAGAGGACGATGGAGATGAGCCCGAGCAGGTAGACGAGGAAACTCGCACGCCAGTTGATCGCCGAAAGGACACCGGCGAGCAGGGTGGCGATGACACCGCCGATCTGGTTCATCGCAGAGGAATAGCCGGACAGTTTCGACTGGGCTTCCGGCGGGTAATAGTAGGCGAGAAGGCCCGTGGACAGAGGCATGATGATGCCGACCCCGATGCCGACGAGTGCCCGCATGCACAAAAGCAGTGTAATGTTGGAAAAAAGGCCTGCCGCCACACCGCCGACGGTGTACAGGGTGAGGCCGGCGAGGACCAGGGTCTTCGAGCCGAACTTCGCGGACAGCCTCGGAAAGACCATGTTGGTCAGGAAGATGAAGAGGGCGGGCATGGAGATGATCAGCTGGATGGACAGCTGGGACGCGTTCGGGAACGCCTCTTTGATGACACCCAGCGCCGGCGCCACGGCGGCACCCGCCATGACGGTCAGGAGGGAGAGGGACAAGATGCTGATCATCAGTGTTTTACGTTGTTGTTTACTCAAGGTATGTTTGCTCCTTTTCTGGTCGATCGCTGCTGCGCCGGGCGCTCCGGCACAAAAGAAAAAAGCGCAAGCCCGGGGAATCCGGACTTACGCTTTGCAGCAACTCAATTCGCCCCGTATTGTATCGGAAATCCCCGCTGAAAGTCAAGCAGGAAATTCCCACAACTCCGAATTTGCGCGTCTAAGCCCGGCTCCGTGACCGGGCTTACATTTTCTTCACTTGGTATGCCCACTTCCGGGGAAGGGGAAGCCAAAGAGCGTAGGAGAAAGCCACCTTCCTCTGTCCCCGGACCCCTACCCCTTTCGGCTTTCTCTCTGGCCGGGAGAAAGCTTCAGCCAGAGCGAGGAGGCGCCGCAGGTTCTGGGCCAAGAGGCCATTTGCCCCGACTCCATGGACCTCCGACGAGCTCCGGCGTCATTTACCGCCTCTTTTGCAGAAATCGGGAAAATAGACGGTAATTCTCAAAGATCATCTGGGTGGATTTCTCGTTTTTTACCGCCTAAAATGCCTAAAACAAGAATACAGGCGGTAAAATCAAGCACCCAAATAAGAGCCTTTTCATCTTTTTACCGCCTATTTCTTTGAAATAGAGAAACCCGGCGGTAATTTTGTTTTACCACTCCGAAAAGGGCCCTTATTTTTACCGCCTATTTCCGTCAAATTG
>JAZOTY010000058.1:0-71988 GCA_045657845.1 Acutalibacteraceae bacterium
CTTCTGTCCTCCGGGGAACTTGTTGATGATCTTCGCAAATACGAGTGCCGGGCCGACTTCTGCCAGGAACGCGTCGGTATACCACTGCATACTGTCCTTGCGGAAATGCAGGTAGTTTTCCAGCACGTCAGAATCCTCATAGTACTGGCCATGGAAGTTCCGGGTCGCGTAATCCTTCGGATTGATGAGCGTGTCCAGTGTGGTGAAGCCCATCTCACTGTACATCGTCTCATACATCTGCCGGGTACTGGTGCGGCAGCTCTCACCGCCGCCGATGTTGTAAATGTGTCCCCAGAACGCATCGTCCAGGGTATTCTCCGCGGTATAGGCGGAGAGGTTGCGCATCATGCGGCCGCTGTCGCGGTCGGAGACATATTCCAGTACGTTATAGATGCAGTTGTGGAACTGGATGGGGTCGTCGATCTTCGCCATGGCGGGACCGATGATGCCGGTCTGACGCAGGCTGACCCAATACTTGAGGCCGCTGTCGATGACATACCGTTCCGACGCCACTTTGGAGACGGCATAGTAGTCAAACATCGAGGGCTTGATGGGGTCTCCGACTCTGCCCCAGTGGAGCGGAGGCATGCGGTCGCCCGTCTCCGCGACGGTACCGATGTAGACGAACTTGTAGGTGTCCGTCTTGCCCAGTTCTTTGATGGATTCGATGATGTTCCGGGTCGAGCCGTAGTTGGTCTCCATCGTCTTTTTCGGATAGTAGTCGGCTGCCGGAGAGACAAAGGCCGCGATGTGCAGACAGAGGTCCGTCTTATCGACACAGTCTTTGATGACGGCTTTGTCCAGCATATCGCCAAAGACGACGGTCAGACCGGGCTTGTTGACATACTCGTCGAACAGAGCATGGTTCTTCTCGCTGTCGCGGACCAGAATGAGCAGTTCGTAGGTCTTCCCGATGTCCGGGAGCATCTGTTTGAAGCTCTCCTGCCCCATTCCGCCGGCGGCGCCGGTCATAAATACACGCAGCATATCATTCACCCTTCATCGCAACGATGTCGCCGGCTTTGTTGTCGAGGATGTCGATGGAAAGCTGGACCGAGTCCGCGATGGCAGCGTCGATGTCATCGGGTTCCACGCCGAGGTAGTCACAGCCGAGGGACTTGTCGATATAGAGCCAGTTGCACTGGATCTTCGCGAACTTGACCATATGGAGGCCGCCTTCGATCCCGCGCTTTTTGTAGTCCTGCATGATCTGGATGCCGCCGATCGCATACATCCAGTCCGGGATGGTGACGATCTTCTTGTTGGGGACGCCCATCGTCTTGTGGGCGACTCTCAGAAGGTCTTTCCAGCTGTAATTGTAATAACCGATCGGGTAGCAGTAACCGCCTCTGTTGCGCTCGAGCGCGCCGGCGATCGCCTGGCCGACCTGTTTGACGGTGACCATCGTGGAACCGCCCTTCGGCCACATGGTGGCGCCCTTCATGCCGCGGATGTTCTCGACGAGGAAGACCCAGACGGGTTTGCGGCCGGGCTGTGTGCCGAAGATGTACGGAAGTTCGAGGACCGCGACATCGAAGTCGTCATCGGCAAAGCTCATCGCGACATCTTCCTGGTCTCTGCGGGACCGGATGTACGGGTGGTTCTTGGAGAGTTCCAGCTGCGGCCAGATCTTGTCCGCAAAGGAGAAATAGGAACCCAGGATTACCGAGTGTTTGACACCGCACTCTTTGCAGAGGGTGAGCAGTCTGCGGACCGGGTCGATGTTGTACTTCTTGTACAGGTCATAAATGGGAGCCGGGCCCTCGACACGTTCGTCGACACCGGCGGCGAAGACGAAACCGTCCATACCCTTCAGATGGGCGCGGATCTCGTCATCCGTCATCTCGAGATAGTTGCCGTATTCGATCTTCATCTCGGGCGGCAGGACCGCGCCGGTCGGGAGCGGAGGAAGGGCGATGGACGTCACTTCGTGTCCGCGGGAGATGAGTTCTTTGGCTGCCTGAGAACCGAGCAGGCCGGTTCCGCCGATCATAAATACTTTCATTTGAAAAACCTCCTTGAATTCGTTTTTTACTTCTGATATCATCGTATCGACACTGTGTTGAAATTACAATCATCAGATGATTTTGAGATGTCGTGTCGTCGACACTTCTCGAAATAATGTTGAACGAGTAACAACTCACGCCGATTTGATGAGGTGAACTATGGAAAACAAAGAGTCCAGACGGGTCACGATGACCAAGATGCTGCTGAAAACAGCGCTGATCGAACTCATGCAGGAAAAGCCCTTCCAGCAGATCACGATCAAAGAGCTCTGCGAGCAGGCCGACCTGAACCGCACCACCTTCTACCTGCACTATGCGGACCAGTCTGCCGTTTTGCGCGAGATCGAAGACGAAGCGACACAGAAGACCATCGAATACATGAAGCACGCCAGTCCCAGCGACGGAACGGTGGACCTCATCGAACGGTTTCTGAATTACGTCAAAGAGAACCCCATGCTCTTCCGCACGCTGCTCCTCAGCGGCGAGCGGGCCAGCTTCAAACCGGAATTCATCGCCTCTACCCTTTCGGAGATCCGCACCAACCTCCCCTATTATGGTGACGAGCTCCACACCAAATATGTCATCACGTTCCTGATGGAGGGCAGCGCCCACGTCATCAGTGAATGGCTCGACGCCGGGTTCGACCTGCCGGCCAGAGACATTGCCGAGACCATCTACGTGCTCTGCGACAGTGTGCGTGACATCGCGAAACCATAATGAACACAAAATAAGAGACTGCCCGAAGGCAGTCTCTTCTTATTTTGGCGATTTAGTCGTTCTTGTTGTCATCCTCGGCGCTGAGGATCTTGTAGACCTCGATGGCCTTGCCGAGTTTGGATTTCCTGAAGGACTCGGACATCTCGCCGCCCATGAGGGACTCGATGGCGCCGGGCACCTTGGAGGCGGCCCCTTTGATGAGGTCGGTGACCGAGACGTTTTCCGCGGCGGCCATGCCCTTGTCGATCATGCTCTGGATGCTGGCCGGGATCTTCACGTTCTCCGGCAGGTCCATGACGTCGTTGATGGAGTGGCCTTCCGGCAGGTCGGCGACCCGGGTCGTGCGGTTCTCGAGACGCTCCCGGAAGAGCTGGCGGAACTGCTGCCGGCCGGTCGGGCTGTCGAAGTCGGTCGCGTTGAATTCGCCGAGCCAGAGCATCTCCATCAGGAGGATGTACGCTTCGCCGAGGGTCGTCGTGATGAGGGCGGCTGTGGAACCGGAGATGGTCCCGCCGAGGACGGTGCCGGCGCCCGGGATGAGTTTCATCAGGCTCGAGGAGATGGCCTTGCCGGCCAGCGTGGCACCGGACGTGCCGAGCATGGCTGAGGCAAATGTCACCATGATGCTCTTGTTGACTTCGAGGCCGAAGATCGCCGTAATGGAGCCGATCATGGCGATCTGCGTCGGGATGAGCAGCGCGCTGTCCGCAAAGGGGATCGGCATGAACCCTTCTCCGAACGCTGCACTGGTGGCCGCCGCGACCGCGGTTCTGGCATAGTAACGCTTCAGATCAAGGGACGCGCGTTGCACGTTTAACAGTGTACTCAGGAGCTCGTCCGGCAGGGCTTCCGCCATGACCTGGATGAGCACGTCGAGGCCGTATGCCTTGGCGATGTAGTCCTCGTCGATCTCATAATCCTTCGCGAGGACCGGGACGACCTGCAGGACGTCGAGCTTCTCGTCGAGGACGAGCTGGCGGAGCGCCTGCGCATTCTTCTTCGAGAAGGACTGGGTCAGGACCACGATGACCGGAACGTTCGTCATCGCGTTCTCCTTGGCGAACTCGCGGAGCCAGTCGATCTCTTCCGGCTCGATGCGGTTGGTCGCTGTGTTGACACAGTACCAGATGCAGTGGATCGCCTTGTTGACGTCCTTCGTCTTGACGCCCTCTTTGATGGTGTCGATGATCTCGTTGCGGACCTGGATCTGTGCATCGCGCCCGAGCTCGAACCCGCGGGTGTCGTAGATATTCAGAGGGAAGCCCTCCTTCGAGATCTTGCTCATGTGGTCGGTCACAGGCTTGCCCATGCCCTCCGTCGCAAGGTCTTCCCGGAAGACGCTGTTGATGAGCGTGCTCTTCCCCGCGCCGGTCTTGCCGACGACGATGATGTTCAGCGTGTTGAGGTTGGCGATGTTTCCCTGGATGGAACGCAGCGCCTCTTCCGCAAACTTTTCGGTGTTAAACTCCATTTATTTATCCTCTCGTTTGGTGTCCGAGCCGTCTTTGCGGACGATCTCGGGGCCCATATTGTCAAAATCGATGGTTGCTGTGGTCTTCCGGATCTGCTTCTTCGCCGTCTTGTTGGCGGCTTTCTTCGTCAAAGCCGGCACCACGGTGGACCCGATGGCAGCCATGCCGGTGAACAGCCCGAATCGCAATAATTTCGGATTCATACTGAGATCCACACCTCCAATTGATAAAAACTGTTTAACGGGCAATTCATATATAGAATGCCTCACTTAAAACTACTTAAAATATCTCAACTATTATAACACAGAAAAGAAGAGCTGAGAACGAAGGTCCTCAGCTCTGTTTCGTTTGGGCGATTTACTTGCGCTTGGAGCCGTAGCCGTGGAGTTTTTTGTTGACGATCTTGTGGAACGAGTACTTCGCCAGCAGTTTGCTCTTCGTCGGCTCGTAGTTCTTCTTGCCCTGGTCGATGTCGTAGACCGTCTTGCCGGACTCGATGTCCTTGAAGAAGGGCGTGTCCTTCGGAAGGATGAAGGTGAAGGCGGAGGGGACGATGTCGAAGGTGACTTTCGAGACCGCTCTGCACTCGCCGTCGACGTTGATCTGCTGAGGCTTGTCGCACTCGATGGTCATGCTCTCGCCGCGCATGTAGTCGACGAACGGGTACTTGTAGTAGTCGAACTTAGACTGCCAGTGGAACAGCATATAGAAGAACATGCTCGGCCACCAGGTGACGCGGTGGATGACGGAGAAGTCCATCTTGCCGTCGGTCGGGTCCGCGAACGTGCCGCACTTGATGCCGGAGCCGTAGTACTGGCCGACCCACGCGGTGGCCTGGATGAAGGGACCCCAGGTCTCTTCCCCGTCCACAAAGACGCGGAACTTGTTGTAGACCTTCGTGAACATGCAGTAGAGGCCGCCGAGGAAGTACGTCCGGTGACCGATGGCGCCGGGCATCCGCTTCATGGCTTCCTGCTTGGCACAGGCTTCCGCGTCAAAGCCGATGGAGGCCTGGTTGATGGCATACTCGGTCACGCCGTCCTGGTCGGTGATCTTCAGGCCGTCGACCGTCAGCGGGATGCCGTCGATGAGGTTCGCCACGTTCAGGAACTGCTGTTCCGTGCCGTAGAGGCGGATGTAGTCGTTGCCCGAGCCCTTCGGGACGACGGTGATCTCCGCATTCTCGTACCCGACGACGCCGTTCACGACTTCATACAGGGTGCCGTCGCCGCCGACGGCATAGAAGCGGACGTTCTCCCCTGCCTGCTTCGCCTCTTCTGCCTTTTCCCGGCAGAACCGGGTGGCGTCGCCTTTGCAGGTGGTGTCGTAGATCTCATAATCGATACCGGCCTTTTCCGCGGCGGGAATGACACATTCTTTGATGACGTCGATCTTCTGATTTTTTCCGGAGTTCGGGTTCTGTACGAAATAGTGCTTCATAATTGACTCTCCCTTGCAAACAGTTCAGACTTCCCCGGCTTGTTCGGGAAAGTCTGACATGTACTTTCGTATTCAGTATATCACAACAAAACCAAAACGCAAGCTGACACTTTTATACTTTTGTCAACTTGGCAAAATTCGCCATGACCTTCTTGGTGCCGGCCTTTTCAAAGGCGATCTCCAGAAGGGTGTCGTTGCCCATGGGCTTCGCGCTGAGGACGACGCCGGTGCCGAAGGCTTTGTGTTTGACCGTGTCGCCGATGGCGTATGTATCGCCCGATGCAGACGCGGCAGCCGCTTTGGCCGCTCTCGCCTTCTGCGCGTTCTTCTGAGCGGTACTGGTATGGGTGGCGTCGCGGTCCGCGGAACGTCCGCGGTAGGTCCCGGAGGTGCCGCTGCTCCAGCCGCTGAAGTCTGAGGCACTTCTGCCGAAGCTCGAATACCCGGTGCCGTAGTGGGAGCCGTAGCTCCGTCCGCCGCCGAAGCCGAAGCTCCGGTTGTTTTCCGCAGAATACGGCGAGTCGGTGTTGCCGTCTTCACTGACGTCGGACGGCAGCTCGTCGAGGAACGGAGACGGCCGGTTGCGGTTGGTCTGTCCGTAGAGCATGCGCTCCGCGGCGTTCGTGAGGTACAGCTTCTCCTTGGCGCGGGTGATGCCGACGTACGCGAGGCGCCGCTCTTCCTGCATCTGCGAGGAGTCGAACATGGACTGGCGGCTCGGGAACACGCCCTCCTCCATGCCGACGATGAAGACGATCGGGAACTCGAGGCCCTTCGCGGAATGCATGGTCATGAGGACGACCGAGTCCTGCTGCTCGTTGTACTGATCGATGTCCGTCAGCAGCGAGACTTCCTCAAGGAACCCGGACAGGTCTCCCCCTTCGGTCTCCTGCATATAACGGATGATGTTGTTCTTGAGCTCTTCCAGGTTCTCCCGGCGCTCTTCGAACCGTTCGCGGTCCGCCTTGAGTGAATCGAGGTACCCGGTCTGTTCCATCAGTTCATCGAAGAACGCGCTCATGTCGGCGTCTTCGAGGCTGTTCCGGAACCCGTCGATCATGTGCGTGAACTTCTGCAGCTTGGTCGCGCTGCGGGAGAGCTTCGCGTACTCGTCCGGGTGACAGATGACCTCGTAGATGCTGGTGCCGAGTCCGGCCGCGATGTCCGCCGCCGCGTTGACGGTGGTGTCGCCGATGCCGCGCTTCGGCTCGTTGATGATCCGGCGCAGCTTGACGTTGTCCGCCGGGTTGTCGATGACGGTCAGGTACGCGATGGCGTCGCGGATCTCCTTGCGCTCGTAGAACCGGCGGCCGCCGATGATCTTGTACGGGATGCCGGCCTTGATGAACGCACTTTCAATGGAGCTCGACTGCGCGTTGGAGCGGTACAGGATGGCGTGGTCCGAGAACTTCCGGCCGTTCGAGACGCCGGTCTCAATGACGTCGGCGATATACTGCCCCTCCATCGTGGCATTGCCTGCCGTGAACAGGGTGATCTTCTCGCCGTCGCCGGCATTCGTCCAGAGGTTCTTGCCCTTGCGCTGCGTGTTGTGCGCGATGACCTCGTTCGCCGCGTTCAGGATGTTGCCGGTGGAACGGTAGTTCTGTTCGAGTCGGATGGTCTTCGCGTTTTTATAATTGGATTCGAAGTTCAGGATGTTTTCGATGGTGGCACCGCGGAACCCGTAGATGCTCTGGTCGTCATCGCCGACGACGCAGATGTTCATGTATTTGCCGGCGAGGAGGCTCGTCAGCACATACTGCGCCGGGTCTGTATCCTGGTACTCGTCGACGAGGACATAGCGGAACTGGTTCTGGTAGTGTTCCCGGACTTCCGGCTCCTGCTCGAGGAGCTTGACGGCGTTGAAGATCATGTCGTCGAAGTCCATGGCGTCCGCCTGCATGAGGAGTTTCTGGTAGAGCGCATAGCACTCCGCGTAGCGGGACGTGCGGATGTCCCCCTTCGTCTCCTTCTCGTATTCCGCCGGCGTCAGGAGGCGTTCCTTCGCGCGGCTGATCGCGAACAGGATCTCCTTGTGCGGCATGATCTTGTCGTCGATGTTCAGGAGCCGCTGACACTCTTTCATGACCCGCTTCGAGTCGTCGGTGTCGTAGATGGTGAAGTGGTTCGAATAGCCGAGGCGGTCGCCGTAGCGGCGCAGGATGCGGGAACAGATGGAATGGAAGGTGCCGGCCCAGATGTCCAGCGCCTCATCGCCCAGAAAGGCCCCCAGACGGTCTTTGAGCTCGCCCGCGGCCTTGTTGGTGAAAGTAATGGCAAGGATCTGCCAGGGCTTTGCAGGGTACACAGAGAGCAGGTCCTGCACATCGAAGGGCAGTTCCTCCAGTTTGCCGTCGAGGTAGTCCTGCACGAACTGCACGTCGGCCTCGGTGACCGGGCGGCAGAGTTCGTCGGACTGGTATGCCTTGCCGTATTTGATGATGTTGGCGATGCGGTTGACGAGGACCGTGGTCTTCCCCGACCCGGCGCCGGCCAGGACCAGAAGCGGACCTTCGGTCGTCGTGACCGCCTCCAGCTGCCGGTCGTTCATCCGGGAGAATTCCTGTTCGATGACCTTGCGCCGGAGTTCTAAAAACTGTTGATCTAGCATACGGTTCCCTCAGCTCTTGTGTCGTTTGATGTAATCTTCGAGAATGATGACCGCCGAGACGGCGTCGATGACCGCTTTCCGGTCTTTGCCCCGGGTGTTCGTCACGTTCAGGGCGCGGTGCGCCTCCACGGTGGTGAGACGCTCATCCATCATGTCCGTCTTCAGGCCGTATTCGGTTTCGAGGAGTGCGGCGAGTTCGCGGCACTTCTCAGAGCGGTCGCCCTCGGTCCCGTCCATGTTGACGGGGTTGCCGACCACGACCAGTTCCGCCCGCTTTTCTTCGGCGAGCGCGGCGATCTGTTTTGCCACCTTCGGCATATAGGTCTCTTTGATGACCGTGACCGGAGACGCGAGGAGTTCCTGAGCGTCACAGACGGCTATGCCGGTCCGGGCATCGCCGTAGTCGACGGAGAGCATGATCATAGGGTGGATTCCTTTCTTGAGAAAAAAGGGACGGCGAACCGGCATTGCTGCCAGCGCGCCGCCCATTTCATTCAGTTGTTGCTCACTGAGTTGCGACTGCAGCTGTGGTCGTTGCGATCGGAGGCTGTGTGACCGACGGGACCGAGACGGACGGGACGGAAGTGCCGCCGCCTGCGGAGGTCGCGGAGGTCGAGCCGCTTCCGGTCGTGGAATAGGTCCGGCGCGTGGTCTTCACTTCTCCGCTCGAAAGGCCGCCGCTGTGGCGTCCGGAGCAGGTGTCCGGCAGGTGGTCCTTGTCGTAATAGCCGACGGCTTTCGGACAGCCGGAGCCCGCCAGGAGGCCGGAGCGTGTGCAGTAGCTGCGTTCGACGATCTGATCGTCGAGTTCGAAGTTCTTCTTCGACAGGCCGTTGTGGACGCGGTTCATGACAGCGGACCAGATGTGGGCAGCCGGGTTATAGCCGCTCGCGAAGTTCGTCATCTCTTCCTGCTTGTCGTAACCGTACCAGACAGCCGCCACATAGTAAGGCGTGCCGCCGCAGGTCCATTTATCCTTGGTGTCGGATGTCGTACCGGTCTTCATGTAGGACGTGAAGCCGACGACGCCGCATCCTTTACCGGTACCCTGCGTGACGACGGTCTGCAGGATCTTGTTCATGGAACCGGCGGTGCCGGGCCGGATGGCCTGGGTGGGTTTCTGGGAACCGTCGAGGAGGGTCTTTTCGCCCTTGTAGTCGGTGACGGTGGTGTAGCACTTCGGCGCGTAGTATTTACCGCCGTTGCCGAAGGTGGCGTAAGCTGCGCACATCTCCAGGCTCGTGACACCGTGGGTCATACCGCCGACGGCCATGGAGGACAGGTTGCTGTCCGTATACTTGCCATCTTTCACCAGAGTGGTGATGTGGAAGTTCTTCATGAGGTAGTTGAGACAGGTGGTCGTCCCCATCTTGTTGGCCAGCTGCGCCGCGCAGGTGTTGAGCGACTGGGCGACAGCGTACTGGACCGTGACGCGGTTGTTGGGGTTACCGTGGTCTCCGGCGAAGTTCTGCGGCCATTCCTTGCCGTTGATCTTCAGCGCGTAGTTCAGGACCGGAGTCGAGTACCAGATGAGGCCCTCTTCCATGGCCGGAGCATAGACGCTCAGCGGCTTGATGGAGGAACCCGGCGAACGGATGGAGTCCGTCGCGCGGTTCAGACCGCGGTTGATGGTCTTCGGACCGGCGCCGCCGACCATGGCAACGACGTGGCCCTGATAGTCCATGATGGTGATGGCCGACTGGACCTTCTTCTTCGTATTGTTCTCGCCCGTTTCGGTCCGGCTCGGTTCCGAGGGGAAGGAACGGCGATTGACGTAGACATATTCCGCAGCCGCCTGGATGTTCGGGTTCTCGCAGGAGTAGATGCGGAGACCGCCGCTGTACACCTTTCTCGTCGCTTCGGACTTCGAGTAGTTGTACTTCTCCATCATATCGGAGATGACGGTGTCGATGACGTAGTCCACATAGTAGCTGTTGATCTCGCTGTCCGTGGAGGTCTCGGCGGCCGACTTCTTCGGTACGTAGTTGGCGGAGTTGGTGTAGACGATGTTCTCATCGAGGGCAGCCTGATACTGTTCCTTCGTGATGGCGTCTTCATCGAGCATGTAGTCGAGACAGAGGGCACGTCTTTCCTTGTTGGCGTCCGGATAGAGCAGCGGGTTATATGCGGTCGGGGCCTTGGTGATACAGGCAAGGCACGCGTCTTCCGCAATGGTCAGCTCGTTCAGATCCTTGCCGAAATACTTCTCGGCAGCGGTCTCGACGCCGTAACAGCCGGAACCCAGCGGGATGGTGTTGAGGTACGCTTCAAGGATGTCCTCTTTACTGTAGTTGTTCTCGAGGTTCAGAGCGTACAGGATCTCCTTGAGTTTCCGGGCGATGGTGACCTGGTTCTCTTCCGTCAGGTTCTTGATAAGCTGCTGAGTCAGCGTGGAACCGCCCTGACGGCCGTGGTATTTGACGATGGCACCGATGGTACGGATCCAGTCGACACCGTCGTGTTTGTAGAATCGTTTGTCTTCGAGACAGATGAACGCCTGCTGGAGCCCTTCCGGGATCTCGTCGAGTTCCGCCCAGATACGGTTCTGTTCCCCGTGCAGAGCGGCGATCTGCGTATATTTGCCCTGAGAGTTCTTCGCATAGATGATACTGGTCTGTGCCTGCTCGGACTTGTAGTCGTCGAGGTTGATGGCGGCACTCCCGTGCACGTATGCGATGACATAGACAAACATGAAGATCATCGTCAGGAGAAGTCCCAGTAACAGGATCTTGACAATGGTTCCAAGGACAGAATGCTTCCCTTCCGGACGTCTTTTCTTCGGACGTTTCGCATTCGTCGTCTGCTTCCGCCGCCTCTGGGTATTTGCCCCGGCGGTGGCAGACCTTCTCTGTCCTGCTGCAGCTGCCATGAAGTTAACCCTCCTTCATTGCATAACATTTCACAATAATTTCTTGAAATTATACCATATCTTGTATTAAAAGAAAAGGGCTTACGCAACAAACGCAAGCCCATTCTTTACGGATTCTTTGTCAAAACTGACTTATTTCACCATGCTGGCGATCTCGGCAGCGAAGTTTTCTTCCTTCTTTTCGATGCCTTCGCCCTTGGCATAGCGGGTGAAGCCGGTGACCTTGATGTCGCCGCCGATCTTCTTGGCGACAGAAGCGACATAGGCAGCCACGTCTTCATGGTTCTCTGCCTTGACGAACTCCTGGTTCAGGAGGCAGTTCTCTTTGTAGTACTTGCCAAGCTTGCCCTTGACGATGTTGGCGAGGACCTGCTCCGGCTTGTTGGCCATCTTCGGGTCTTCCTTCATCTGAGCCTTCAGGATCTCGGTCTCGTGGTCGAGGACCTCAGCCGGGACGGAAGCCGGATCGAGGTAGGACGGGCTCATGGCAGCGATCTGCATGGCAACGTCTTTGCCCATGACCTTGAAGTCTTCGGTCGCAGCGACATCGTCGGTGGTGTCGAAGTTGACGAGAACGCCAACAGCGCCGCCCATGTGGATGTAAGAGCTGCAGATGCCCTCGGTGCGGACGAAACGACGGATCTTCATGTTCTCGCCGATGGCAAGGACGAGGTCCTGAACGGTCTCTTTGACGGTTCTGTCGGAACCGGCAAGCTTCATGCCTTCGAGCGCTTCGACATCGGCCGGGTTCTCGGCAGCGATGGTCTTGGCGACGTCAGCGACGAATGCCTGGAACTTTTCGTTCTTGGCGACGAAGTCGGTCTCGGAGTTGACCTCGACGAGGACGGAGACTTTGGCAGCTTCGTCGGTGTAAGCGTAAACGACACCGTCAGCGGCGGTTCTGCCGGACTTTTTGACGGAAGCGGCGAGTCCTCTTTCACGAAGGACATCGATGGCTTTATCCATATCGCCGTCAGCTTCGACAAGTGCCTTCTTGCACTCCATCATGCCAACGCCGGTCTTTTCACGAAGGGCTTTTACGTCCTGTGCAGTAAAACTCATAGTGAGCATCTCCTTTATTGAAATCTAAGCAGTGTTTCCTTATTCAGCGGCTTCCTCAGCAGCTTCTTCCGCGGCTTCTTCCACGTCGGTGTCCTGAACACCCTGGCGGCCTTCGATGACAGCGTCAGCCATGGCGCCGGAGATGAGGCGGACGGCACGGATGGCGTCGTCGTTGCCGGGGATGACGTAGTCGATCTCGTCGGGGTCGCAGTTGGTGTCGACGATGGCGATGATCGGGATGCCGAGCTTGTGAGCTTCGGCGACCGCGATGCGCTCTTTGCGCGGGTCGACGATGAACATGGCGTCCGGGACTTTCTTCATGCCGGTGATACCGCCGAGGAACTTCTCAAGCTTTTCGATCTCGAGGTCGAGCTTGGCAGCTTCCTTCTTGGTCAGAAGATCGAAGGTACCGTCTTCTTTCATGGCCTTCAGCTGCTGGAGTCTCTTGATGCGGTTCTGGATGGTCTTGAAGTTGGTCAGCATACCGCCGAGCCAGCGGGCGTTGACGAAGGGCATACCGGCACGGGTAGCTTCCTCGCGGATGGAGTCCTGAGCCTGCTTCTTGGTACCGACGAAAAGAAGGGTACCGTTATCGGCGGAGAGGTCGCGAACGAAGTTGTAGGCGTCCTCCAGTTTGCGAACGGTCTTCTGCAGGTCGATGATGTAGATGCCGTTGCGCTCGGTGAAGATGTACGGAGCCATTTTCGGGTTCCATCTTCTGGTCTGATGTCCGAAATGGACACCGGCTTCGAGTAACTGTTTCATAGATACTACTGACATTGTTTTTTCCTCCTTGAGTTTGTAACCTCCGCAAGGCTCAAAAGACACGTAACAGCGCCCTTTTCGGTGGGCGATGCACCCTCGCGTCCAGCACCTCGCGTGCGATTTGCCTATATAATATATCATAAGAGCGCCCCGCTTTCAAGAGAAAAAAACGGGGCGCTCGAAAAAACTGATTTTTACAGGATGGGGATCTTGATCTTGAGATCGCTCAGCGGCCAGCTGGAACAGGGATGGAACCAGCCCATCTCCTTGTCCATCAGACGTCTTCCGTCCCCGATCGGAGATACGAAGATGTCGCCGCTCAGCAGGTGGCTGCGGCAGAACCCGCACTCGCCGTTGCGGCAGTGGGTGTCGACCTTGATGCCGGCTCTCTCGAGCGCGACAGCGACGGTCTCGTTTGCCGCTGCCTCGATGACGTCTTCCCGGATGCCGCGGACGACGGTGATCCTGTGGGTCTCCGTCTCTTTGCCGGCGGGATAGCCGGGCAGCTGCGTGACGTCGGCCGGGTTGTTGATGACGTCGCAGCGGAAGCGGCGGCGCTCCACGCCGAGGTCGGCCAGCGCGTCCTTGCAGACCTTCCACATCGGGAACGGTCCGCAGAACATATAGGTGGCCTCTCTTCCCCGGTCGTCCGGACCCGGCGTGTACTTCGCGATGAGGTCCTTGTCGAGGAACCCTTTCTCGCCGTCCCAGTCGGGGTCGTCGGAGAGGATGTGGACGATATGGATCCGGTCGCATTCGGCTGCAATCCTGTCGAGCTCATCTTTGAGGACGATGTCGTCGTGCTTCATGGAGCCGTAGAGGATGGTCAGGTCGACCTTCTCGAGTTTGCCGAACGCGACTTCCTTCGCCATCGAATGGAACGGAGCGATGCCCGATCCGCCGGCGAGGGCGACGACATGTTTCGAGTCTCTCAGCGGCTCGTAATAGAAGTTGCCGAACGGCAGGTTGGCGTCCAGTACATCGCCCACGGAAACATGTTCAAAGAGGTAGTCCGGAACGAGGTACGGGCGGTTGCGTCGGACCGTGATCTCGAAGAAGCCGTTCTCCCCTCTGCCCTCATACGGCGCCGAGGAGATGGAGTACGGACGGGTGAGCTCGCTGTCGCCGATCTTCAGGCGGAAGTTGACATACTGACCGCTCTGGAACGCCGGGATATGGCCGTCTTCACTGGTGAAGCGGAACGTCTTCGCGGTAGGAGACGCGTCCGTGATGGAGACGACTTTGACCTTCATGGCCGCGGGATGCAGGAGGTCCGCCAGCTCGCGGACAGGGTCTCTGCGGTTCCGGTCGTCGATGAGCGCGGGAGCGTTTTCCCATTTGGTCTTGCGGGCATCGACGATGCGGTCGACGCCTTTGACGTCTTTCAGGAATCCTTTGACGTTGGTACCGAAGCTCATTTTGCCGCCCCCTTTCTTTCGAGATCGTCATGGATGGCTTTGGCCGCCGCCTGTCCGTTGGTGATGGCGGGACCCATGCCGTCGCCGGAGATGGCATGCGCGCCGGCGAACGCGAGACCTTCGATGAAGTCCTCGGCGCCGGGCATCTGCTTGCGCGCGACCGCGTGGTCATCCATGGAGTGGGAATAGCCGTAGATGCTGCCCTTCCAGGCGCCGACATAGTGGGCGACCGTCACGGGCGTCTCGACTTCGAGTTCGACGATGCGGTCCCGGAAGTCCACTTTCGTGACTTCGAGACATTTCTCGATCATCTCATTGGCGAGGCGGCGCTTCATGTCGAAGTACTCGTCCTCGGTGACCGTCAGCCAGGGGTCCGCGAGCTGGAGCGCCGTGATGGAGAGCTGGGTGTAGCCTTCCGGCACGCACTTCGGGTTCGCGTAGTTGAGGCAGATGGTCGTGATGTAGTTGTAGGGCTCGGTCAGGTTCATGCCGTTCTGCCAGATGAGGTTCGTGTCGAGGGTGTCGCCGGAGAACGTCGAATAATTCGTGATGCCGTTCTCTTCGGGAGTGCCTTCGAGGACCAGGATGATGGAGACCGGGCAGACCGAGAGCTTCCGGGCGTTGATCATCTGGATGGCTTCGGGCGAGACCTCGCTGGCGGGTTCGATCATCTGGGTGTAGACCTTGTTCGGGTACGCGGCAGAGACGACATAGTCCGCGGAGATCTCATCGCCGCGCGCGGTTCGGACGCCGGTGACCTTCCCGTCTTTGACGAGGATCTTTTCGACTTCCTGGCGGAATTCGAACTGGGCGCCGTTCTCCTCCACTTTCTGCATCATCTTCATGGACATCTCGTGGGAATATCCGCGGCAGACATAGGAGCCGGTCAGATAGTCCGCCATGAGGAACGCGTAAATGGTGAAGGGCAGGTCGTCGAGCGGATTGCCGACGTAGATCCAGTACGGCGTCAGGAGCTCTTTGAGCCGTCCGTCGATGCCGCAGGCCTCCATGACTTCCGAGGCGCTGTAGCCCAGCGTCCGGACGAAGTCCGTGTGGTCCATCAGCATCTTGACCTTGCTGACCTCGTGGGTCGACAGGTAGTTCATGCTGTCGTAGACCCGGCGCATCATTTTGATGAAGTCCAGGACCTTGTCATAGCAGCCGGGGACCGCTTCGTCGAGGTCTTTCGCGGCTCTCTCGTAACCGTCATGGATCGTGACGTCGATGCCCTCTCCGGGCACCACGACGCGGTAGCATTCCGGCACTTTCAGCCAGTCGATCTTCACGCCCATCTCATCGAAGAACGCGCCGACTTTCAGCTGGTCGTTTTCATCGCCGATGGACATCATCTCATGCAGGGTGGCTTCGATCTCGAATTCATCGCGTACGAAGTCCGTGGCCAGGCCGCCGGGCAGGTTGTGCTTCTCGAGGATGAGGATGTCTTTGATGCCCCATTTCTGAAGACGCAACGCGCACGCCATACCGGCGAGACCGCCGCCCATGATGACCACCTGGTAATGGTCTTTGTAAAAGCTCATGGTCAGGGTACCTCCTTTATGTGAACCATTTGTCATATAACGTTTCATCCAGCCCGAAGAGGTGGGCGATGTACCTCCCCTCGAACACCTCGTCCGGCGTCCCGAGCCGGTCGAGTCTCCCCTCCCGGATGCAGGCCACGCGGTCGGAGACCAGCCGGGCCAGTTCGGGTTCGTGGAGGGTCATGAGGACGGTCTTTCCCTGTTCTTCGGACAGTTTTTTCAGGCTTTCCAGGAACTCGGCCTTCCAGCGGATGTCCAGGAAGGTCGTGGGCTCATCGAGCAGGATGATCTCCGGCTGCTGACACAGCGCCCGGGCAAGGACGACGCGCTGACGCTGGCCGTCGCTGATGGCCGTGAAGGGCCGGTCCTGCAGTTCGGTGACACGCACCTGTTCCATGGCTTCGTCGACGATGCGCTCGTCGTCCGCGGACAGCCGGCCGAACCGGCCGGTGTACGGGTAGCGCCCGATGGCGACCGCTTCCCGGCAGGTCATCTGTTCCGGACGCAGAGCGTCGGAGAACACGACCGCCATGCGTTTCGCGAGTTCCTGCGGTCTCGTGACGTTCAGGTCCTCTTCTTCGAGCAGGACCGTGCCCGCCACCGGCGCCAGCTGTTTTGCCAGCGTCTTCAGGAGCGTCGTCTTGCCGGCTCCGTTCGGACCGATGAGGGTCAGGACTTCGCCTTTGTAGATCGGGAAGTCGAAGGGCCCGGCGACCGCTTTCTCGTCGTACCCGATAGAGAGGTCGACCGTTTTCAGCAGTTCATTCATGCGCGTTCCCTCCCCTTCTGGTTTTTGACGAGGATCCAGAGGACCACCGGTGCGCCAAAGACCGCGGTCACCGTGCTGATGCTGAGTTCCGTCGGCGCGAACAGGGTCCGTGCCAGAAGGTCGCAGAGCAGGCAGAACGCGGCGCCTCCCAGGAAGCACCCGGGAATGACTTTCTTCGGGTCTGAGGAGTCCAGCAGAGACCGGACGAGATGGGGCACCGCGACGCCGACAAAGGAGACGGGTCCCGCAAATGCCGTAACGGTGGCTGCCAGGAGGCTCGACAGAAGGACGAGCATCACCCGGAACCGCCGGACATTGACGCCGACGCTGGAGGCATAGGTCTCGCCCATCCGGTACGCTCCGATGGGTTTCGCCAGCATCAGGACGCCGAGGAATGCAAGCGCGATGACGATCGTCATCACCAGCACATCGCGCATCTGGATGCCGGAAAAGCTGCCGACGGACCAGGTGTGGAGTTTGACGATCTCCGAGTCCGCGGCGAATGTGATGAGGAATTCGGTCACGGCAGAGCACAGGTACCCGATCATGACGCCCCCGATGATGAGGACCGACATCCGGTTCACCACGGTCGACAGGGCCAGGACCAGGCTCATCGCCAGCATGGCGCCCGCGAACGCGGCGACGACCATGACGGCGGACCCCGGGGTCCTGGAGTGGCTGAGGAAGACGATCATGGCGAAGGCCACGGTCAGCTTCGCGCCGGAAGAGATACCGAGGATGAAGGGCCCCGCGATGGGGTTGTGGAAATAGGTCTGCAGCAGGTAACCGGACAGAGCCAGAGCGCCGCCCAGAATGATCGCCGCCAGCGCGCGGGGCAGGCGGAGCTGCAGGATGACATTTGACGTCGTCGGGTCGGCAGAGTGGCCGAACAGCGCGTCCCAGACCGCAGTCAGGGACACCGACGTGCTGCCGATGGCAAGGTTCATCAGGAAGAGAACGACGAGAAGGACGCCCATGGCCGAGAACCCGGCCACAGATTTTTGTTTCTTCGTCATGTTGTTCACTTCCTTACTTCAGTTTCAACAGATAGATGAAGTCCGTCCCGCCCGTCAGCATCTCGTGGAGGTCGCGGACAAAAGTGCCCTGGCCCATCGTGTGCTGATAGAGGTCGTTGGTCGTGGAATAGACGTTGCCGTCCTTCACCGCTTTGCAGTCGGCCAGGATGGGCGCCTCTTTGAGGAATCCCTCGATGGTATAGCGTTCGCCTTCGACGGAGCTGTTCCAGACGAAATAGTCCGTATCGAGGGAAGCTTTGTAGAACTCCTCCATGGAGATGGTCTCCGTGGAGCGGTTCACATCGTTCTCCTCCCCCGCATCCGGCAGATTGTACTGACCGCCGGCGAGTTCGATCATGGAGACGATGTAGTCGCTCCCCTTCCGCACCGAGACGGTGCCGTTCGAATTGACATTGAAGAACGCAACGGTCGGCGCATCACCAGACGGGCGGTCGGCCGTTTCCTTCTTGAGCTTTTTGAATTCGTTTTCCTGCTGCCGGAACGCCAGGTCCGCTTCTTTTTCCCGGCCGGTCATCAGGCCGTAGACCTTGATCCATTCCATCCGCCCCTCCGGAGTCGTTTCCAGGCTGGCGTAGTCGATGAAGACGGGGATGCCGACGCCCTCCAGCTTTTCGATGACCGCGGGGCTGTGGAGGATCATGGTGTTCTGGATGGCCAGGTCGCATTTTCCGGTTTTCAGCAGTTCCATGTCCGGCGCGGAATACTTGCCGGCGAACAGCAGATCGCCATCGTGCATGGCCTCCGCCGCTTCCGGAAGGTTCCAGCCGCTCTCCTGCTGGGCGGAAAACTTCAGCCGGTCCAGTCCGTTGCAGGCCACGAAATAGTCCATGGAACCGGAGCCGGAGAGATATCCTTTCTTGATGGGAACATGGATGACGGTCACCGGTTCATCGAGGTCCTTCGGGACCGGGTCTGCCTTCCCCGCCAGATAATACTGACGGTCATCGGCGACGGTCACGAGACATCCGCCCTCTTGGAAAAAGTCGACCGCATACCGCGTGGCATAGCCGAGGTCCAGAGAGTGGTCGTAGGTCAGCTCCGACGACACCCCGGAACGGACGGCCGGCTCCTGATCGAGGAGCATTTTCTCACCGTTCCCGCCGCGGGTGCCGCATCCGGTCAGGACGGACAGGAGCAGCAGCAGACACAATAAGACCGGGAGGGTCCCAGTCCGAATATTCTTCATGGTAGCACCTCCCGGTCAAATTCGATTATTATCTTTTTCTTCCAAAGTCAGTATGCCAGAACCAGTAGAAGACGAGGATGCCGGCCAGAACGACCAGAAGCGAAAGGATCATGAAGAGCCAGAGCTTCGCGCTGTAGCGCTTGATGGTGTCCTGATGGAAGGTCAGCTCGTACTCGATCTCATGAGGGGTGCTCATGGCCGTGGTGTCCGCGATGACCTTGAAGGGCTCATCGAACTTCTCGATGGGGATGAGGAACGAGGAATTGGAGTCCTCTTCGACGTTCCGGGGCTCGATCTTCTCGCCGCCGACGATCATGTAATCGTAGTTCGGGCTGCTCCACAAAACCGTGGCATAGGCTTTCCCGTGGATGACGGTCAGCGTGGTCGGAGACGTGATGCTGGCACGGCCGGTGCCGCCGGTCATGTCGACTTCGATGTTGTAAGAACCGTCATGCAGGTCCACAGGCGCCGCAATGGCAGCGAGCTTCTCTTCCTGCTCTTTCTGCATGGCCGCGATGCGCTTGTCCTGTGCCGCTTTCTCGAGTGCTTCGTAGTCCGGCAGTTTGACGTTCACTGCGTCCTGCGGCAGGCTGTCCGCGCGGACGAGGAGGTTGCGGTCATACCACATCTCCTTGTTGCTGCTGAATGCCGCGCAGGGGAAGCTCTCATCGAGGGCGCGAAGGGGCATCGTGAAGGTGTACTTCCCGTCCGCGTTCTCCTCGTGGGCGATGTATTTCGCCGTGTCATTCAGAGCGGCAGCCTCTTTCGCGGTACCCGCAAAGAGATAGGGATAGGCCGTGCTCTTCATCGTCAGGGTCAGGGTGCCCTTCCCCTCTTTGACCGCGAGGTCTGCCTGTTCGATCTTGAACATGGAAGAGCTGCACTCGACCGTGACCCGGTAGTTGCCATCGTCGACGTTCGCGAGGGCGATGGGCTCCATGCCCTCGACACCGACTTCTTCCACGGTCGTCATGTCGGACTTCGACGCGACCTGGTCATACCCCTCCGCGAAACTGAGGGTCAGTACAGACATGGTGGTGACAGCGAAGCAAAGGGTCAGGATGACCGCCAGCAGGGCTTTCCAGCCGTGTCTCGTGGCATGCGATTTCATATTGGTTCCTCCGGTATCGATTACTTATTTCATGGCGTCCGCAACGTGCTGGACATAGATCTGCTGGATGGCTTCGATCTCACCAAGGCCCTTCAGGACCGGCGTGACCTGGAAACCTTCTTCGGTCATCATGCTCTTCCAGGAGTCTTCCTCGTCGCCGGCCATGTCGTTGTTGGCGTGGTCACCGGCAACGACCATCAGCGGCTGGAGCACGATCGTGGAGAAGGAATTGTCTTCCGCGTAGTTGATGACGTCCCAGACGTCGGGCTGCGCCTCGACGGTACCGATGTAATAGTTCTTGAAGTTCTTCTCGTGGAGCTTCGTGTTCAGCTTCTCATAGACTTCATTGGAGTCCGCTTCGGTGCCGTGGCCCATGAAGGCGACAAGGGTCTTGCCGTCGTTGAAGGACTCGGTGTCACCGGTGATGGCTTCGATCACTTTGTCGAAGTCCTCATCGGACGTCAGGAGCGGAGCGCCCAGCTTGATGGCGTCGAACTGGCCCTGATACTTGTCGAGTTCGTCCTTGAGGTCGTTGTATTCAAAGCCGTTCATCAGGTGGGTCGGCTGGACGATGAGCGTCTTGATGCCGTCAGCGGCTGCGCGGTCAAGGGCTTCCTGCACGTTGTCGATGGAGAGATTGTCTCTCTCTTTGAGCTTGTCGATGATGATCTGGCTCGTGAACGCGCGGCGGACCTCATACTGCGGGTACGCTTTTGCAATGGCGTTCTCGACCGCGCCGATGGTCTTGTCGCGGCTGTCGTTGTAGCTCGTGCCGAAGCTGACGACGAGGATGGCAGTAGACTTGTCTTTCTGAACGCCGGTATCGACGGGCTCAGAGCCGCCCTCTTCGGTTTTGTTACAACCGGTGGCAAAAGCCATCAGGAAGCACATAGCGAGAATGACGCCAAGGATCTTTTTCATATTTTTCATGTTTGTCTCATTTCCTTTCCATAAAATCCAGAAAAAAACGACAGCGCAATGCCGCCGTCCTTTTGGAAACAGTGTTTCTGTCCTGTGGACCGCAGGCTCAGTCAACATCACTCCCCGGCAGGTCTCCTGACTTCGTTCATCGCCCGGCTTCTCTTCCCGGTTTCCCAGTGATCGGCGAAGCGGGCTCCCTGACACAGTGACGGCATCGTTCCGGATTCGCACCGGATTCCCTTTTCACCTGCCCATTACAGGCAGACACCGCGGAGCTACAAACGTTGTATTCGATTACCTATCATTATAACAAAAGAACGCCCCATCGTAAACCGATGAGGCGTCCGTTATTTTGGGTTTTATTCCACACCGTTCCAGCAGTAGGTGCAGAGTTTGTCGGGGTCGATGCCGACAGAATCGATCATGTCATCGAGGCGGTTGTACGCGAGAGAATCGAAGTTCAGCTGCTCGCGGATCATGTCGAGCATGTGCGCGTAGCGGTCGGTGTTCGGGTCGGCGTACTGGTCGAGGACGGCGCGGTCGACGTCTTCGCCTTCCACATTCCGGACCATCCGGCGGGCGATGAGCTCGAGTTCCGAGGTGGAACGGGAGAAGTTCAGGTACTTGCAGCCGAACATGATGGGCGGGCAGGCCGAACGGACATGGACTTCCGCAGCGCCGCTCTCCTTCAGGAATTCGGTCTTGTTGTGCAGCTGGGTCCCGCGGACGATGGAGTCGTCGATGAGGATGAGACGCTGGTCTTCGATGAGCTCCGTGATGGGAATGAGCTTCATGCGGGCGATCATGTCGCGCTTCGACTGGATGGTCGGCATGAATGAACGCGGCCAGGTCGGGGTATATTTGATGAAGGGGCGTTTGAACGGGATGCCGGACTCATTGGCGTAGCCGACGGCATGGGGTGTGCCGGAGTCCGGAACGCCGGCGACCATGTCGGCGTCTTCGATGGTGAGGCCGTCTCTGCGCGCCATGTGCTCACCGCATTTGTAGCGCATGGTCTCGACGGAGACACCCTCGTACTGAGAGGTCGGGTAACCGTAGTAGACCCACAGGAAGGTGCAGATCTTCATCTTGGAACCGGGTTTCACCAGCATGGTGACGCCGTCCGGTGTCAGGATGTCGATCTCCCCGGGTCCCACGGTCCGGTATTCTTTATAACCGAGGTTGAGGTAGGCAAACGACTCGGAGGTGGCGATGTACCCGTCCTCCTTCTTGCCGATGAAAATGGGGGTCCTTCCCCACTTGTCGCGGGCGACATAGACGCCTTTCGGCGTCATGAGCATCAGGGACAGGGAGCCGTCGATGCGTTCCTGCGCGTACCGGATGCCGTCGATGAGATTGTCCTGCTGATTGATGAGCGCCGCGACGAGCTCGGTGGCATTGATCATGCCGCCGCTCATCTCCATGAAGTGCGCGCCGCTGTTTTCGACGATCTCATCGGCCAGTTCCGTGACATTGTTGATCTTGCCGACGGTCGTGAGCGCATACGGGCCGTGATGCGAGCGGATGAGGAGCGGCTGAGGCTCGTAGTCCGAGATGACGCCGATGCCGAGGTTGCCCCGCATCGCGTTGACATCTTTTTCGAATTTGGTGCGGAACGGAGAGCTCTCGATGTTGTGGATGGCGCGGTTGAACCCTTTCTCGCCATACACGATCATCCCGGCACGTCTCGTTCCCAGATGTGAATGATAATCTGTCCCGAAGAACAGATCGAATACACAGTCACTTTTTGTGGCGACGCCACAGAAACCTCCCATTGGTGATCAACCCCTTGTTCTTGACAAACACTTGTGGAAAAACAAAAACGGCAAAACTTGCAGTCAGTCCTACAGAAGAACTGCGCGACGTCTTTGCCGGATGTAGAGATTATATATAGATTGACACTAAAAGTCAATGTACATCTTTATCTTTTTCAGAAAAGCAATATAATAAAACAAAGACTTGATTAGACAGGAGTAACTGACTATGTCCACCCCACTGAAAGAACGTAACGAGATCGACGAACAGTACCGCTGGGATCTCTCGACACTCTATGCCTCGGATGAGGCTTTCGAGGAAGATTTCCGGAAGCTGGACGGGTACATCGCCAACGTGGCCGCCTTTGCCGGCAGGCTCACCGACGCCGCTTCGGTCAAGGCCTGTTTCGAGGCCGACACCGCGCTCGACCTGCTGCTCTCAGACCTCTTCTGCTACGCCAACCTGCGCCGTTCCGAAGACACCCGCGCGGAGGACGCACAGGCCCTCTATATGCGTATTTACGCCAAATACGTCGAAGCCATGACGCAGACGTCTTTCGTCCGCCCGGAGCTCCTCTCCCTTCCCGAAGAGACCCTGGAGGCCATCCGCGACGACGAGGCGATGCGCGACTACGCCTACACGATGGAACGGCTGCTCCGCACGAAGCCGCACACCCTGACGGCGGACCAGGAACAGCTCCTCGCCAGTTTCGGGGAAGTCTTTGCCGCTCCCTCGGAGATCGCCGACAACCTGATGGACGCCGACATGGTCTTCGACAGCGTCACGGACAAAGACGGGAACGAAGTGGAAGTCTCCACATCGAGCTACATCGACCTGCAGATGTCCGGCGACCGCGTCCTGCGCGAGAACGCCTTCCGCAGTTTCTACAAGGGATACCGGCAGCACATCAACACGTTCGCGGCGAGCTACGGCGGTACCGTCAAAGGCCATGTCGCGGAAGCGGCTGCCCGGCATTACGAGTCCTCCCGTGCCATGAGCATGGCTCACGAGAACGTGCCGGCCTCCGTCTACGACAGCCTCATCGAAGCGGTCCGGGACAACCTGCCCACCATGTACCGCTACGTGGAGTTCCGCAAAACGATGCTCGGGCTCGACGAGCTCCACTACTACGATGTCTACGCGCCGCTGGTCGCCGACCTCGACGTCAAATACACCTATGAAGAGGCTCAGGACGTCATCCTGAAGGCCATCGAGCCGCTCGGCAAAGAATACGGCGATGTGGTCCGCGGCGCCTTCCGGGACCGCTGGATCGACGTCTACCCGAACAAGGGCAAGAGCTCCGGCGCGTTCTCTTCCGGCACCTACCATTCGAACCCGTACATCCTCTGCAACTTCACGGGGACCCTCAACGAAGTGTCCACGATCATCCACGAGATGGGCCACTCGATGCACTCCTGGAACTCGAACCGCAGCCAGCCGCCGCAGTACGCGGACTACACCATTTTCGTCGCGGAAGTGGCGTCCACGGTCAACGAGAACCTGCTCATCCACTATCTGCTCGAGCACACCGACGAGCCGAAGGCGCGCATGTCGCTCCTGAATCAGTACCTCGAGAACTTCAAGGGTACGGTCTACCGGCAGACGATGTTCGCGGAATTCGAGAAAGCCGCCCACGCCATGGCGGAAAACGGCGAGCCTCTGACGCCGGCCGCGCTGAACGCGCTTTACGGCGGACTCGTCGGGGACTACTTCGGGCCGGAACTCGTGATGGATGACGAGGTCTCCTGCGAATGGGCCCGCATCCCCCACTTTTACCGCCCCTTCTACGTCTACAAATATGCCACCAGCTACAGCGCCGCCGTCGCGCTCTCCGAGGCCATCCTCCAGGAGGCCCGCGAAGTCGGCACCGAGGCAGCTCTGGCCGACCCGGACTCCGCCGTCCGGCGCTACCTCCGCTTCCTGACGCTCGGCGGCAGCATGGACCCGCTCGACGAGCTGAAGATCGCCGGCGTCGACCTGAGTACGCCGGAACCGGTGAAGGCTGCGCTCGGCAAATTCGCCAGCGTCCTCGAGGAGGCCGAAGCCCTCGCCGAGCGCCTGTAGTTTTGTTTCCGGTTTTCGATCGGGTTCCGTCGGAAGAGGCCGCCGAGGCTGAGACCTCGCAAAATTGCTTTGATATGGTTTGGCATTTTTTCTGGAAAAGCTTTGTCTCGCGGCGAAGGTCGCGTTGCGGAGGCTGTTTCTGAGAATCAATAGCGCCTGCGGCGCACCCCGCAAAGCTCTATTCTTGCTTCGACAAACTTTTCCGACGAAAAAATGCGTAATTATCACAAAAAGACCACTCTTTGCGAGTGGTCTTTTTTTAAATAATTTGATCAGTTGACCAGCGTTTTCCCGTCGGTGCCGATGACGATGGTGCCGAGTTCATCGGTGCGGTAGGTCCGGGCGTTCACGTCCTTGTAATTCTCGAGGACGGAGTCGTGCGGGTGGCCGAAGTCATTGTCCTTCGCGCAGCTGATGATGCCGTAGCGCGGCTTCACGACCGCCAGGAAGCGGCGGGAGCTCGACGTGTAGCTGCCGTGGTGGCCGGCGACCAGGATGGTGGCCTGACCGGTGACGCCGGAGGCTTTCCCCTCCTCGGAGTTCAGCCAGTCGACGACTTCCATCTCTTCAGCGTATTCGCCGTCGCCCGTGAGCAGGACCGATACATCGCCGTAGCTGATCTTGATGAAGATCGAGCGGTTGTTGAGGTTGTCGGTCTGCCGGTCCTTGTCGCCGATAGGTCCGAGGACTTCGACCGTGACCTTTTTGTTGGAGCGCTTCGCGTCGAAGACGAGGCGCTTGCCGGGTTTCGCCGTGACGATCTTCGCGCCGGCATTCCGGATGGATCCGAGAACGACCCGATAGAGCGCCGTGTCCTCCCCGAGCCGGTCGAGGTCGAGGAGCGGCAGCATGACGTTCCTGATGCTGAGGGTCGACTTCGCCAGTTCCGGGAAGCTGCCGACGTGGTCGGAGTGCGGATGCGTCAGGACCACATAGTCGAGCCGTTTGGAGCCGACGCGTTTCAGTTCGTCCTGGATGACGCCGTCATTCCCCTGCTCCCCGGTGTCCACAAGCATCGTGAAGTTCGGGTCCTTGCAGTGGATGAGCGTCGCGGAGCCCTGCCCCACATCGAGGAAGCTCATCGTGAAGGGCTGGTCGTAGACCTCGCCTTTCTCGATCTCCTCGGCCATGCCGAAGAACTCATAGACGTCGTTCCAGTCGGGGAGGTTTTCATCGATCTTTTGCCCGAACGTAAAAAGAGCTGAGAGGCCCAAAACCACAAGAGCCACAAAACCGGCAAGAATCGATTTCACTGGATGCAACATGGGTCTCTCTCCTCTCGAAAGCAAAAATGACGTGGGAACTCTCCCACGTCATTTTATCATTTTTTTGCTCAATCTTCCAACCCGAGCTCGATGGCGGCGGCGGTGCCGTCGTCCTCATCGCCGGACATGGCCTTGCGTTCGAGCCACTGCTGTTTCGTGATCAGCACGGCTCTGGGCTTGGAGCCCTGGTACTCGCCGATGATGCCGTGTTCCTCCAGCTCATCGATGATGCGGCCGGCGCGGGCATATCCGACGCCGAGTTTCCGCTGGAGCATGGACGTCGACGCCTGACCGGCTTCGAGGACCACCTGGATAGCCTGTTCGAAGAGATCGTCGGAGCCGTCTCCGCCGGACGGAGCGTTGACCCCGCCGCCCTTCTGGTTGGCGTTTTCGGTGGCCGCCGCCGCGACTTCGATGTCCTTGATGATGGACTCATCGTATTCGGACTCTTCCTGGCTCTTGATGAAGTTGACGACCTTTTCGATCTCCCGGTCTTCCGAGAAGCAGCCCTGGATCCGGGTCGGCTTCGAGACACCGACGGGGTTGAACAGCAGATCGCCGTTACCGAGCAGTTTTTCCGCGCCGGTCATATCCAGGATGGTCCTGGAGTCGACGGCGGACGCGACGTACAGAGACAGACGGCTCGGGATGTTGGCTTTGATGAGGCCGGTGATGACGTCGACTGACGGACGCTGCGTGGCGATGACCATATGCATGCCGGCGGCACGGGCCATCTGAGCCAGACGGCAGATGGAGTCTTCGACTTCTTTCGGGGTGGCCATCATGAGGTCCGCGAGCTCGTCGATAAAGATGACGATCTGCGACATGACTTCCATGTCGGGGTCGCCCGCGGCGATCTGGTTATAGCCCTTGATGTCCCGGACACCGGCGTCCGAGAACCTCTGATAACGGTTCAGCATCTCGCGGACGGCCCACTGCAGGGAGCCGGCGGCTTTCGCGGGTTCGGTGACGACCGGGACCAGCAGGTGCGGGATGCCGTTATACTTCGAGAATTCGACCTTCTTCGGGTCGATCATGACGAGTTTGACCTCGTCCGGGGTCGCGTTGTAGAGGATGCTCAGGATCATCGCGTTGACGCAGACCGACTTACCGGCACCGGTCGTGCCGGCGATAAGGAGGTGCGGCATCTTGGCGATGTCCATGATGCAGATCTTACCGGAGATGTCCTTGCCGAGCGCGACACTGAGTTTGCTCTTCTGCGCGCCTTTCTTGTATTCGGGCGATTCGAGGACTTCCCGCAGATTGACGGCGTCGCGGCTCTTGTTCGGGACCTCGATACCGACGGCGGTCTTGCCGGGGATCGGGGCGATCCGGACACCGGAGGCGGCCAGGTTCAGCGCGATATCGTCGGCGAGACCGGTGATCTTCGACAGCTTGACGCCGGCGGCCGGAGCCAGTTCATAGCGGGTGACCGACGGGCCCCGCGCGATGTCGACGAGGGTCGTGCGGACGCCGAAGCTCTCGAGGACTTCGATGAGCTTCTCCGCGTTGTCGCGCAGTTCCGCTTCGGAGCCTCCGCCGAGACTGAGTTTCGGCGGGTTCAGACAGTCGAGCGGAGGCAGCTGATATTTCTTCTTGGGCTTCTCGGCTTCGCCGGCGGCCTTTTCCATCTCCGCCATCTGGTTCCGGGCGGCTTCGACGTCGAACTTCTCTTCGACGATGGGCTCGGACTTCGGGCGGGCCTGTCTCGGTTTGGCGTTGGCGGCCTTCTTGACGATCTCATCGAGAGACCCGCCAACGGCAACACCGTTGTCGTCAAAGGCAGGAGCAGCGTCCTGCGCGGCTTTTGCGGCCGCGGCAGACGCGGCGGCACTGGCGGCCGTTTCGGCCATCTCCGTCTCAAGAGGCGCTTTTCTGCGTCCGCGCCCCTTCTGGAACGCGATCTCTTCCTCGACCGGTTCCTCTTCTTCCGCCGCTTTCGTGCGTCTGCGGCGTTTCGGCGACGGGCCGAGGTCGACGTCCGGGTTGAAGAACTCGCGGCGGGCCTGTTTTTCTTCCTGATCTTCGATCCGCTGGGCACGGCGCTCTTCGCGGGCGGCCTGGATGTTCTCGTAGTTCTCGCGGGTCGCTTCACCGGCGCTCTTCACCGGGTCATAGAGTTTCTGGACGAATTTCGCCAGCGTGGTCCCGGTCATGAGCATCAACGCGACAAAGGCCAACAGGATCAGCGTGATGGCGGCGGGGACTTTCGCGCCGGTCATCTTGAAGATCGGCCAGCCGAAGATGGCGCCAATGGCGCCGCCGCTGGAGACCTCTCTCCCCAGTTTGAACGCCCCGGCGACCGAAGACCCGAATTCACCGGGGACGCCGTCGCCGGCGATGACAAAGATCGCCGCGCCGACCAGCGCGATCGCGAAGCAGGCTTCGATGACCTTGTGCCGGATGTTGATCGTGTCTCTGTCATAAGAGGTCATGACTGCAACGATCATCAGCAGGATCGGGAACACATATGCCATGATCCTGCCAAACAGGCCGAAGACGATATCCTGGAGGCCGGTCCACACACTGTGATCTCCTCCGGGGATGATGGTCACGAACAGGATAAACAGAGCGACCGCAAACAGCGCGATGGCGCCGATCTGCTTCCCGTTGGAGGCAGCGGCGCTGGTCTTTGCGGTCTTCGCGTTCTTCTGTGCCGTCTTCTTCGCGGTGGAAGAACCCCGGGGCGCAGTGGAACGGGACCCGCCGGACTTCTTTGCGGCAGGCCTCGCATTGGTATTCTTTCTGTTGGAACTTCCCTTGTTCTGGGATGTCGCCATTTGTTTCACCTCGTAAGATTACAGAACGCCCAGTTTCTCAAGTGTTGCCACCGTGATGACCACTGCGGCAAGGATCAGGCAGTAGTAGCCGAAGAACTGGAATTTATCTTTATTGACGAGCCACTCAAGGAGTTTGATGGCTGCGACACCGACCACGGCGGCAACGATGATGCCGACGATGATGGGTCCGATGTCGAGTGCCATGGCACTGCCTTCGAGAGCATCTTTGATCTCAAGAACAGCCGCTGCCAGAACGGCAGGGGTACCAAGTACGAAGGAGTATTCGACCATGTAGTCTTTGTCGACGCCGCGGAGCATACCGGTGGCAATGGTGGAACCGGACCGGGAGATGCCGGGGAATGCGGCGGCAGCCAGCTGCGCCACACCGACCCACCAGGCGTCTTTGCCCTCGACCACGGGACGGATGTTCTTCCTCGTCCGGGCGGCACGGGCGCCGGTCAGGAGCAGGATGGCGGTGGTCAGGAAGCAGAAGCCCTCGACCAGGATGTCGGAGTCGTTCGCAAGGCCTTCGACGAGGTCCTTGAGGTTCTGCCCGCCCCCGACGGGGATGAACAGGAACAGCAGCGGGATGCAGGAGATGACCATCATATAGAGCATGTGACGGTCGTCCGAGATATGCTTCGTGTCGAGTTTTCTTGTAAAGAACTCACCGATCGTCTTCCCGATCTCTTTGATGAGTTTCCAGAAGGTCTTGTAATAGACCGCGATGACTGCGACCAGTGTGCCGATGTGCAGGAATACGGTAAGCTGCAGAGACCCTTCTCCGGAAAGTCCCATGAAGTGCTGGAACACGGAGAGGTGACCGGAGCTGGAGACCGGCAGGAATTCGGTGGCACCCTGTACGATGCCGAGGATGATCGCTTTGAGATATTCCATCATAACAGAATGTGGCTCCTTTTAATAATAAACAATATTCCGAGTCATTATATCAAAATATAGCGTTCACTTCAAGACGAAGCACAATTTGTGCCAATTATTGCAAGATTGTGAAAAAATGTTACATTTGACATTGACAGACTCTTAACACATCTATATAATATGATTGTTAAAAAATTAAACAAGTCGAAAGGATACCAATTCCCATGGGCAAATACGACACCTATGTCGAAGAGTGCACCGCACACTTCAAAGCGCTGCTGGAAGAGCAGCTCGAGCGCGAAGACCGCATGGAAGCGGACGACCAGAAGAAAGACTTCGCGAACCTCGATCACATCGTCATCGGCTTCTGCGGCGGCGACGGCATCGGCCCGGTCATCACGGCCGAATCCAGACGCCTCGTCGAATTCCTGCTGAAAGACGACATCGCTTCCGGCAAAGTCGAACTCAAAGACATCGACGGTCTCACGATCGAAAACCGTCTCGCCGTTGGAAAGGCCATCCCCGATGACGTGCTCGCGGAGCTCAAGACCTGCGACGTCATCATGAAGGGCCCGACCACCACCCCCACCGGCGGCACCATGGAGAGCGCGAACGTCGCCATGCGCCGCGAACTCGACCTCTATGCCAACGTCCGCCCCACCAAGGTCCCGTCCGAGAACATCGACTGGATCTTCTTCCGTGAGAACACCGAAGGCGAATATGTCCTCGGTTCCAAGGGGTGTGAAGTCCCCGACAAACTTGCTTTCGACTTCAAAGTCACCACGAAGGCCGGTACCGAGCGCATCTGCCGCGCCGCCTTCGAATATGCCAAGAACAACGGCAAAGACTATGTGGCCATCGTCACGAAGGCCAACATCATGAAGAAGACCGACGGCAACTTCACGAAGATCGCACACGAAGTCGCCAAAGACTATCCGGGCATCACCGCCGAAGACTGGTTCATCGACATCATGACGGCGAACCTCGTCAACCCGGCCAGACGTTCCCAGTTCCAGGTCTTCGTCATGCCGACCCTCTACGGTGACATCATCACCGACGAGGCGGCACAGATCCAGGGCGGCGTCGGCACTGCCGGCTCCGGCAACCTCGGCGACAGATACTGCATGTTCGAGGCCATCCACGGCTCTGCTCCCCGAATGATCGAGGAAGGCCGCGGCAAGTACGCGAACCCCTGCAGCATGTTCAAGGCTTCCGAGATGATGCTCCGGCACATCGGCTACATCGAAGAAGCGGATAAACTGTCCAAAGCTCTCGAGATCTGCAACGATACCGAGCGCAAATACGTGATCACCGGCCGCGAGGGCGGTGCCACCTGTGAAGAGTTTGGAGACTACGTCATGGAGACCGTCTCTTCCCTCTGATAGAAAAGGAGTACAACGATATGGGATCCAAGTATGTTTCCAGTTCCGTTATCAAACGTCTGCCCCGCTATTACCGTTTCCTCGGCTACCTGATGGAAGACGGCATGGTCCGCATCTCCTCGAGAGAGCTGGCGGAGCGCATGGGCCTTTCCGCCTCGCAGATCCGGCAGGATCTCAACAACTTCGGCGGGTTCGGCCAGCAGGGCTACGGCTACAACATCGAAAGCCTCTATAAAGAGATCGGCAAGATCCTCGGTGTCGACAGCGGGTTCAAGACCATCCTCGTCGGTGCCGGCAATCTCGGCCACACCATCGCGCTGCAGATCGAATACGAGAAGCGCGGCTTCGACCTCATCGCCATCTTTGACAAGAAGGAAAGCCTGTCCGGACAGATGATCAACGGCATCCCGATCCGTTCGTCGAACGACATCGAGGACTTCTGCAAAGACAACGGCGTCAAGGTCGCCATCCTCTGCATCCCCTATGATGCGGCCAAGGAACTCGTCCCCACCCTCGTGAACAGCGGAGTGGTCGGTTTCTGGAACTTCTCACACTACAACATCAACGAAGACTACCCCAATGTCTCGGTTGTAAACGTCCACCTCAATGACAGCCTGATGACGCTCTGCTATCAGGTCCTGCACGAAAACAGCTGACCGGGAGGGAATTTACCATGAAACAGATCTTAGACTACATGCCTCTGGACATCGTCCCTCATCCGGACGGATTCGTCATCATCGAACCGGACAAGAAAGATCAGGACGGCCGCCTTCGCATCTCCTTCTGGTTTTACAACCTGAAGACGATGGTGGTCCAGAAGGTCAAAAAGAACTTTTACACCGAATGCAAATTCGGTCCTGCCCACGAGACCATCACCGGACAGATCAACGACTACATCTCCTGCGCGGTCTGTGAATCGCCGAGAGACTATATCAACGTCGTGTTCCCCACCGGTGAGATCGGCATCTTCGATATCAGCGGCACGCTCATCTGGACGGGCGATCTGCTCTACCACGACTGCGCCCTGCGCAGCTGCGCGCCCGACGGCAAGAACATCTGGTGCGCCGTCCCCGATCAGAACGCCATCGTCCGCTACTCCACCAAGCTGGAGCGTGTGGACTTCCGCATCGGCGGCGTCGACACACTGGCGTTCGGCCGCCCCATGTCGGTCTCCCGCTACGGCGATGACCTCTTTGTCTGCTGCAAGACGTCGAACAACATCAAGAAGATCTCCCTCAAGAACTATGTCTCCGAGGACTACAAGAAGTTCGAGGAAGGCGTTCTGCGGTATCTTCGCGTCGGCGACAGCGAGATCGTCGTGCTGAACTCCGGCATCTACCTGCTGGACGACTAAAGGAGAACCATATGTTTTCAATGGACCGGGCATCCCAGTGGGATGCCCTTCTCTCTGACCCGGAAGTCCCCGCCATCCTCGCGGACATCGAGGCGGCGATCGACCCCGCGGTCACCGGAAAAGACTATTACCCCGCCCCGGAAAACGTACTGCGGTTCCTTCGCATGGACGCTCCCGTGAAGTACTGCATCGTCGGCATGGACCCCTACCCCTCCTTCAATGAGCGGGACGGCATCCCCATCGCCACCGGGCGCAGTTTCGAAGTCTCCGAACTGTACGGGCAGGGCTGGGACTACAAGATCAAACAGGCCTCGCTCCGCAATATGCTGAAGGCGATCTACTTCAACGAGACCGGGACGAATCCGCAGCTCTCGGTCATCCGCGATGCGATCGTCTCCGGACAGTTCGACATCCTCCCGCCCACCGACTGGTTCAACGCGATGGAGGCGCAGGGCGTCCTGTTCCTCAACTCCACCCTGACCGTCGAGGCCGGGAAACCCGGGTCCCACCAGAAACTCTGGGAGCCGTTCCGGGCGAAGCTGATCCCCTGTCTCGAGCAGATGGGCTGTGTCTTCATGCTGTGGGGCAACAACGCCCAGACCGAAGTGCCGGTCTACCTGAGCGACTCGGCAAAGACCGCACAGGTCCTGACCGCGGCACACCCCCGCATGGCGGAGTTCGTGACGAACAACACATTCAAAGACGCGTCCGACATCGACTGGACCGGGACAAAATAACAAGAAGATGAAAAAAGCCTCCGGCGAATGCCGGAGGCTTTTCTTGTGTATAAATAGTTCTTACAGCAGGAACTGCGCCAGGATGCGGGTCTCCTTGATCGCCTGCCAGCGATCTTTGAGGTCCTGCGGAGGAAGCGGCGCTTCGATCCAGTCGACGTCGAGGTTCTGCTCTGCCAGTTCGGGGATGGTGTAGACACCGTCCGTGAAGGCATCGTAGGTCATGTCGGTCTTCTGGCCCATGGCGGCGCGACCGAGTTTGACGAGGTACTTCCGGACGGCACCGATGCCGATCCAGGGAAGCCAGTGGAGGTCGGCCTGACCCGGGACTGTCGGCATCATGGCAGCTGCCATACGGACGGCGAGGTTGTTGACCTCGCCCCAGCCGCGGATGAAGAAGAACGGATGCGTGGCAGCGGACTTCGCCGGAGCGGAGTTCTCGCCGACGACGACCGTCATGCCGGGCAGATTCTCAAGTTCTTCGAGCGTGTAGGCGTGGCCGTCATCGCAGATCCAGTACTTCGTGCCGTTCCACTCCGCGCCCTCACCGACGATGACGTTCAGGTGGCGCATCCTGGTCAGCGGGTAGGTATAGGACGCGAAGAAGACTTCGAAGCAGGTGCCGAGGGACGACGGGGTGCCGCCGCGGTCGAACTGTTCCATCGCGAACACTTCATCGCGGGTCCAGCCGTCGATCTTGTCGACTTTCGGGACATGGGGATTCGTGTAGCCGACGAACTCCTTGACACCGGGCCAGTGCTTCTTGAACCGCTCGGACAGAAGGGTCGGCTCCGCGGGACGGAACGGGACCACTCTCTTCTCGCCGATGATCTCGACGTCCGGGTCGCCGAAGCCGCGCTTGTCCGCCTCGATGATGAGGTCGTTCTTGTTCGGGTCGAAGCCCATGAGTTCGGTCGTGATGCGGTCGACTTCGACTGCGTTGGTACCGCAGATGATGCGGTCGAAGATGACGGGATCGTTCGGGCCGGGGGTGTTGCCTTCGCCGCCGATGATGCCATCGATGACGGTGAGGTCCGGCTTGAACAGATACATGATGTCGGTCAGCTTCTTATTGATCTGCCAGGTATGGTTTCTGGCACGCATGTTGACGGAATAGGTGCCCATCGAGTTCTTGAAGCCGAGCGTGACGCCGGTGTAGATGTTGCACTTGGTCTTCGGATGAGACACGTAGAGACGCTCGCCGCGGATGACTTCGCCGATGATGTCCGGAACGTAGACTTCCTGGCCGACTTCCGCCTTCGGGCAGAAGAAGCGCTGGGTGGGAAGCTCTTCGAAGCAGACGAACTTGGCGTTGTACTTCTTGGCGATGTCGAGGTAACCGGCCATCTTGGCATAGGTCCAGGTGACGAGACCGGAGCCTTCGCCGATGACGATATCGTCACAGAGTTCCGACAGGACTTCCATGGTGGCATCGAAGACACGGGGGTCGGTGGTCTGCGGGATGTCGTAGCTGTACCGGTAAGAGGTCTTCGGGGTGACGAAGACGAGGTTCGGTTTGATGAGGACTTTCTGGCCCTTGAATTTGGCCTTCCAGCCGGTGGCCTCATCGAGTTTGTCGAGGGCGCTGCGGACGGTGGCTTTGATCGCCTTGACGTCGGCGCGGTTCTCATAACTCTCTCTGCCGTAGTCATAAGGAAGGCAGACATAGTTATGGGTGTAGTTCAGTTTTGGTGCTTCTTCGATAACGACAGCGTTATGATCGTATTTAACTCCCATTTCGTCTCCTCCTCAGTCATGATGGATGACGATATCGTCGTCGTGACGGACGAAATCTTCATCGGTAAAGGTCTCTTTCTTCATCTGTCTCTTGAGCGGCAGCCACCAAAGGAAGCCGAAGCAGAGGCAGCTGGCGATGGACACGTTGTCCTTCTTGCCGAACTCTCTGCCGGTCTTGAGGCCGACGGTGAGGAGCTCACAGAGATGAAGAAGGAACAGGGTAAGGACCATAAACGGGTTCTTTTTGATGATCATCAGGAGCGTGCTGCCGATCCAGAGCATGATGCACGCGAGGTAAGATAATACTGCTACCATGATTCGTTTCTCCTTTCTTACTTCTCAAGCAGACCGTTTTCGGTCTTCCAGCGCAGCGGGACCCACCAGGTGAACCCGAAGGTCATGCACATGCACAGGGAATACAGGAACTTCTCCCCCGCCTCTTTGCCGACTTTCAGACCGATGGTGACGGTCTCAAAGGCATGCAGCCAGAGGATGCCGAGGACGATCCACGGGAAGCCGAAGGGTGCCGCCAGCGCGCCGAGGCTCCACAGGACGATGACGAGGAAATAGTTCAGCTTTTCGATTTTGGTCAGGAAGGAGAACACAAAATCTCTTAACTTTTTCATAGAATACCACCTTCTCATTATTTTCCGAGAACTATACTTGTATAGTTTACGTTCATTCTCATTATATATAATTCATCGATAATCATCAACTGATAAATGTTCAAAATTCCGCCGTCCGCTTGTCTTCTTTCTAACAAGAAGGACTCTGGTTCGTTATCGTTTCCCGGCATCGCAGCGGTCGTGAAGCCATAAAAAAGCTCCTCACACCGGTGAGGAGCTTCCCATAGGTCATTTGAGGATCTCGGAGAGCGGGACGCCGTTTTCTTTGGCGAGTTTCTTCGCGCTCTCGAATTCGATGGTGGTCTTTTCGACGTCGTCATAGGTCAGATGCTTTGCGTCGACCGGTCCGTACGGAGTGTCCACCGTGACCGCTTCGCGGTCCATGATGACGCGTTCCTGCAGGGACACCCGCATGCCGATGGCAGACGTCTCGCGGAAAATGATCCGGATGCATTCGTCCTTCACCTCTTCCCGGCACATGACCGACAGCGCGACAGCCGGTCTCCCCTTCTTCATGAAGATGGGCGTGTACCAGACGTCGCGGGCGCCCGCTTCGAAGAGCTGCTCCATGCAGTACGCGAGCTTCTCTCCGGTGCAGTCGTCGAGGTTCGTTTCGAGTTTGATGATCTCGTCTCTCATGATTCTTTCCCCTTTACGGTCTGGCGATTGATCTTCGCCGCCATGAACCCGGCGCCGAACCCGTTGTCGATATTCACGACCGAGGTCCCGGCGGCACAGGAGTTCAGCATGGCAAGAAGCGCGGACAGGCCGCCGAAATTGGCGCCGTACCCGACGCTCGTGGGGCAGGCGATGATCGGCGCGTTGACGAGCCCGCCGATGACGCTGGCGAGCGCGCCTTCCATCCCGGCCACCGCGACGACCGCATTGGCTTTGCGGATGTCCTCGACCTGGTCGAGGAGCCGGTGGAGGCCCGCGACGCCGACGTCGTAGTAGCGGTGGACTTCCGCGCCGCACATGCAGGCCGTCAGCGCGGCCTCTTCAGCGACGGGGATATCTGTGGTGCCGGCCGTACAGATGGCCACATTCCCGAACTGCTCTTTCGGCTCGCCTACGGTGATGACCCGCGCCTCTTCATGGAACACGGCCCCCGGAAGGACTTCCCTGACCGCTTCGAACTGGGCCGCATTTGCCCGGGTCCCGAGCGCGAGACCGCTCCGGTCGCAGATCGCCTTCATGATCTGCGCGACCTGGGTCTCCGTCTTCTTCTCGCAGAACACGACTTCCGGGAAACCGCTGCTGGCCTCCCGCAAATGGTCGACCTTGGCAAAGACCAGGTCCTCATAGGAACTCTGATTCAAATCGTTTCGATCCATATCAGTCACTCCGTTTCACTTCTGCAGGCAGTCGGAATCGAGCACTTCGTAGACATGGAAGAAGGCCCGAAGGTCCCGCAGGATGTTTTCCACGCCGCCCGGCGTGTTGCTTTCGATGTTCAGCGGCATGACAGGGTCATGGACCGACAGGCGGAGCAGGAACCAGCCGTCCGCTTCCGGTTTGGAAGCGCGGATGCCCTCCGCGTTGTCCGGCGCCACGATATAGTCGTCGGACTCGGAGACCACCGCCGTCAGGTCGTCGATGACGCTCTGGCCGATCTCCCGGAAGTTCTCCGGCAGGATCTTGAGACGGTACTCTTTCGCTTCCACCGGCTCCTGGAGGTCGGCGATAAGGTCTCCGAGGACCTTGTCTTCCCGCTTCAGCTGGGCCGCCTTGATGATGATCTTTGTGGCGAGGTACGCGCCGTCGTCGAGGAAATAGTTTTCCCGCATGGCGGCGTGCCCGGACGTCTCGATGGCGAGCGGCGCGTTGGTCGTCTCCTCGAGGTTCAGGCGTTTCGCCTCGTTGATGACGTTCTTATAGCCCCGTTTGAACCGGCAGTGCTTCCCGCCGAGGGTCTCTTCGATGAAGATCTTGAGGCGGGAGGAGGCCACCGAGTGGGTCACGATGGTGCCGCCCTCATTGTCCTCGAGGGCAATGGCGGCCGCCAGGGCGATGAGCGCGTTGCGGTTGATCTCTCTGCCCTTCTCATCGACACAGGCAGAGCGGTCGACATCGGTGTCGAAAATGATGCCGAGGTCGCACCCGTTGCGCAGGACCGATTCGGAGATGGCCTTCATGGCGGTCGAGTCCTCCGGGTTCGGGACATGGTTCGGGAACATGCCGTCCGGCTCCAGGAACTGGCTGCCGGTGATGTCCGCGCCGAGGGGCTCGAGGACCTTCGTCGCATAGAAGCCGCCGGCGCCGTTGCCGGCATCGACCGCGATCTTGAAGTCCCGCAGCGGCCGCGCGTAGTCGTCCGCGTTGATGCCTTCGCAGATCATGTTCCGAAGGTATTCGGCATAGTTGTTCATGTAAGGCGTGTCCGTCACGATGCCGGGTTCCATGGCCGGTTCTTTCGGCGCGTTCTCGGCAAGCGTCAGGATCTCGCTGACATCGGAGCTTTCGATGCCTCCCTGCTTCGTGAAGAACTTGAACCCGTTGCGGTTGAACGGGTGATGGCTCGCGGTGATCTCGACCGCGGCATCGCAGTCAAAGTTCACCGTCGTCATGAACATGGCGGGCGTCGAAGACAGGCCGCACTTTTTGACGTTCACCCCGGCCAGCGTCAGCCCTTCGATGAGGGCTTTGGTCAGACGGTCTGCCGAGATGCGGGAGTCGTGTCCGACCGCGACCGTGAAGGCGGCGCCGTGCGCCGGCGTGATCCGGTCCTCGAGCCAGCAGGCAAAGCCATAGCCGATGTTATGCGCCACTTCATCGGTCAGCTGGATCTCCTGGCCGGGGACACCTTCCGCCGCGATGCCGCGGATATCGGTCCCGCTTTTCAGGACTTGATAGGTCTGTTCTAACATAGCTTCTTTCCTCACTGTGTTTCAACTGGAAACCACTTCCAGATAATCGCCGATCTTTTCGAACCCGAGGTGCTCATAATAAGCCCGCATGTCCGGGCGGCACATCAGGAAGATGCGCTGTTCCGGGAACGAGTCGCAGAGAGCGCGGATGCAGGTGGCTGCGTACCGCTTCCTCCTCGCCTCCGGCACCGCCGCGACCGCGCCGAGCAGCCCGCTCTCCTCCATCGAGACGAGCGCCGCGGCGGTCGACACCGCCGTGCCGTTCTCGCTCAGCAAAACGGAATGCGCGGTCCCGTGCCGGACCCGGTGGGAGAAGTCGGTCAGGAACGCTCCGTAATCCTCTGTCACCGCTCCGGGGTCCGCGCGCGTCAGGACTTCATAGAAGTCCCGAAACTCCGCGTCCCGGGCCAGCGTGAACGCGTCCGGCTCTGCCGTTGCGGCGATGCACGCCGAGCCCTTCGGAAGGCTCATGACACACCCCGTCTCCCCCTGCAGCCGGCATTCCGCGAGGACAGCGGCAGGGCCCACGAGGGCGCCGAAGCCGATGGCCCGGAGGAAGGCAAGCAGTTCCGGTACATCGCCCGAGGGAGACACATGGACCGTAACGGTCCCGTAATACTTAGACAGGAACGCCGTCATATGACCCTCTTCGTCCCGCTGTTCCCAGGCAGAGACAAAGTCGTAGCCGAGGCCGTAGGAGAGCACCGGGCCCAGCGCTTTCACACCGAACACGCTGTCCGCGCAGAAAGCCCTCAGCTCGTCTCCCGCTTCCGGGGTCATGCATTCGAGGTAACGGATCATAAGCTGGCTCCTGTATGTTTTCATCTATTTTAACATAAAACGACACCCCGGGGGTAGCCGAGGTGTCATTCGTTTCTAAATTGTAACCAGCCTGTAATTACCGGGTCGGCAGGACTTCAAGGATCTTGTCCGCCATGTAACGGTTGCCGGCAAGGGTGGCATGCGGGTTGAATGCGGAGTCGTCCATCGACATGAACTCGTACATCGGGACAGTGATCTGAGGTTTCATGATCATCTCATAGTCGGTGACGTCCGCATAGAAGACCTGTCCGGGTTTCTTCACGGTCCATGCCTGGCGGATGGGCTCGTAGAAGAAGTCGTACATGACGCCGGTGACGTTGGCGATCGGGTTTTCACTGATGTGGACAAAGTTCGGCAGAGTAAAGGTGCCGACATACGGAAGGTCGACCTGAACGGGCTGACCCATCCACTGGATCTTCAGGGAACCGGAGCGGACGCCCGGGATGATGCTCAGGCAGCGGAACGAGTTGCCGCTGGCAAGATTGACGACCGTAACGTTGGGGTTCAGTTGGAAGATGCCCTGCATGATGGCGTCGAAGTTGGCCTGATACTGCAGGAAGTAGGTGGACAGGTTATCGACCCACCAGCCCCAGAAAGTGGCCCACAGATCGGGATTCTCCGCGAAACCGGCAAGGTAATACATCGCGTTGCGGGCGACCGTGCCCCAGGAACCGTAGATGGCAAGTTCTTCCGCGAGGGTCTTGCGCGGGTCCTGACCGACGACCGTACCGTATTTCGCGATCTCATATACGAGAGCGATGGTGCTGTACCAGGTGTCGTTGACGCCGAGGTCGACCGTGATGAGGTCGGCTTTTGCGACGGCATTCCGAATGTGCGTTCTCTCTCTGGCAAGGACGGCCGGAGTATATTCGTTGTAGGAGAAATTCTCAAGCTGATTGATCTCCCACTCGCGCGGCTTGTAATTGTCCGTCAGGCAATAACGGAAAATGGCGGAAGTGAATCCCGGGTAGCCGCAGGGATAATATCTCGTGGCGCCGACATCCTTGGAAAGCAGGTTGCCGTAAGAGCCGGCGATGTTCTTGCGATAGACCAGGACTTTACCGCGGCGGTTGTAGTCCGGCAGACCAAAGCCGGAGGCTACGCTGTCGCCGAGGCAGACATAGACCGGGTACTGTTTGACATTGTAGCGGTCAGCTGCCAAAGCGCTGACGGACAGGGCTGAGACCATGATCGCAAGCAGGCTGAGGACAGCAATGATCTTTTTCATCGTCTTTCTCATTGTTTCATCTCCATCTAATGCGGTTGATTTTTGTTTGTGTTTGTTTGCATTCGTTCGAGTCCATAGCCAGTCAAGCTATGATAGCACTATTTATTATAGATGAACGATGTTTAGTTTTTCAATACTTTTTCTTCATACTTGTATAAAAAAGCGCAAAAAAACTCCCGGGAGCTCTCCCGGGAGTTTACAAATGTTAATCATCGACGGGCCGGCAGGACCTTTTCGACACAGTCGGCGATGTACCGGCTGCCCTTCAGGGTCGGATGCGGGTTGAAACCGGAATCGTCCATCGACATGAACTCATACATCGGGATCGCAAGGTTCCGCTTGATGAGCTCGTACTCAGAGACATCGGCATAGTAATACTGGCCGGGCTTCTTGTACTGCCAGATCTTGCGGACCGGCTCGTAGAAGAAGTCATAGAGGTTCTGCGTAGTGTTGGAGACCGGGTTCAGGCCGATATGGAGGGAATCCGGGAGTGCGACCGTGCCGACATACGGAAGGTCGACTTCGACCGGGCGATCCATGAACTGGAGCTTGTAAGAACCGGAAGCGCGTCCCGGAGTGAAGTTCAGGTATTTGAAGGAGTTGGCGCTGGAGAGCGCAACGATGGTGACATCCGGATTGATCCGGTAGATCGAGCGGATGATCGCGTTGTAGTTCTGCTGATACTGGGTGAAGTACGTGGTCAGGTTCTCGATCCAGGCATTCCAGAACTTGGCCCAGAGCCGCGGATTCTCGGCAAAACCGGCGAGGTAATACATCGCGTTGCGGACGACCGTGCCCCAGGAACCGTATTCATTCAGTTCGTCTTCGAGGGTATGACGGGGTGCCGAACCGTTGACCTTGCCCTCTTCGGCAATGGCGTAGATGAGGGCGATCGTACCGTACCAGGAGTCGTTGACGCCGATGTCGATCGTGATGAGGTCAGCCTTGGCGATCGTGCTCCGGATATAGGACTTCTCCTTGTCCAGCCATTTCTTGCTGTAGATGTTGCCGGTGAAGTTCGCGAGTTCCTGCTCTTCCCACCACTTCATCCGATAGCTCGGGTCGAGCTCATAGCGAAGCGAACCGGACGTAAAGCCGGGATAAGCGAGAGAATAGAACTTCGCGCCGGTGTCACGCGCAATGTGGTCGGCATAAGAACCTTTGATGCGTTTTTTATAGACGATCTTCTTGCCATATTTGTTGTAGTCCGGAAGACCAAAGCCGGAGGCAACGCTGTCGCCGACACAGACGTAAGTGCCATAGTGCCTGACGTTGTTCCGATTGGCGGCAAACGCGGTGACTGCGACGGCAGAGACCATCAGGATCATCGTCAGCATAACGGCAACGATCTTGCGAGCTGTCTTTTTCATTTCTTTCATCTCCATATCATTCTCAAAAGGGCGGTTGTATGAAAACATACATACAAGTGTTTGCGACCGTTCTATTATACGGTCATTCGAACAACATGACAATAGACAGATGGTAAGCGAATGACCGAAAACAGGCTAAACTACGTAATATTGTATTTCTTTTTTCTTTACACAGGGCAAAAAAAGGCAAAAAACAACAGCCCGGGAGGTCTTCCCGGACTGCCTGGCAGGGATGGTGCGATTTGAACGCACGAGTCACGGAGTCAAAGTCCGTTGCCTTAACCGCTTGGCTACACCCCTGTGTATGAAAAAAGCCGCCCGACAAATGTGGGCGGCCGTTTTGCTATAGTGGGGTGGGCGGAGGGATTCGAACCCTCGGTCTCCAGAGCCACAATCTGGCGCTTTAACCAACTAAGCTACGTCCACCATATATCGCAAAAATGGCACGCCAGAAGGGACTCGAACCCCTGACCCACTGCTTAGAAGGCAGTTGCTCTATCCAGCTGAGCTACTGGCGCATATGTGTTGGAGCGGGTGATGGGAATCGAACCCACGTAACCAGCTTGGAAGGCTGGAATTCTACCATTGAACTACACCCGCAAGTGAATTGCGACGGTCATTATTATATAGGAACGACCGTCGCATGTCAATAAATTTTTACAGTGCCTTGACGGCGATTTCACCGTCTTCCACAGACACGTGGATGTGGCTCACGGGAGCCCCGTCAGCGCTGATAATGAGGTCCGCAATGGGGTCCTCGATGCAGCGTCGAATGACGTTGCGGAGGTCGCGCGCGCCGCGGACCGTGCTGTCCATTCTCTCGCGCAGCGCGGCCGGAAGAGCCTCGTCATAAGAGAGGAGGATGCCCTTGTCTTTCAGCGGGTCGATGAGCTCGCCGATCATCAGGACGGCGATGTCCTCGTAGTCCTTGTCGGAGAGGTCGTTGAAGAGGACGACTTCGTCGACGCGGCCGATGAACTCGGGACGAAGGAACTCGCGCAGCGCCTTCATGGCGTGGTCGCGGTTCTGCTCCGCCTTGCTGGTGCCGAAGCCGAGGGACGTGTCCTTGAACTGGCTGCCGGCATTGGAGGTCATGACGATGACGGTATTCGAGAAATCGACCGTTCTCCCCTGCGCATCATTGATGCGGCCCTCGTCGAGGATCTGCAGAAGGATGTTCATGACGTCGGGATGCGCCTTTTCGATCTCGTCGAAGAGGATGACGGAGTACGGTTTCCGGCGGACCTTTTCGGTCAGCTGGCCGGCCTCGTCGTAACCGACGTAACCGGGCGGCGAGCCGATGATCCGGGAGACACTGAACTTCTCCATGAACTCGGACATGTCGAGACGGATGAGGGTCTCGGGCGTGTCGAAGAGCTGGTTCGCCAGCTGCTTGACGAGTTCAGTCTTGCCGACGCCGGTGGGTCCCACGAAGATGAAGGACGCGGGTTTCCGGCGGGCATTGATCTGGATGCGGCTGCGTTTGACCGCGTTGGCCACGGCATGGATGGCCTCATCCTGCCCTTTGACCTTTTCCGCGAGAGCCTCTTCGAGGTGCGCGAGTTTCCGGATATCGGACTCGATGACCTTGGAGGCCGGGACGCCGGTCCAGAGCTGGATGACCTTGCCGAGGTCCGCCTCGGTGACCTGGTTGTCCTTCGCCGCTTCCTGCAGCGCGGGAAGCTTGGACTCCTCGGCCATGATCTCCGACTTGACCTTTGCCTGTTCCTCGTAATCGGGGTTTTCCGTCTCCGCTTCCAGCGCTTCGAGATCGGCCTTCAGGTCGGCCAGATCCCGTTCCGCGATCTCCGCTTCAGAGATGGCTTTGTTGCGCAGGTTCGCGGCGGTGCAGGCCTCATCGAGGAGGTCGATCGCCTTGTCGGGCAGGAACCGGTCGGTGATGTACCGCTCGGACAGCACGACGGCCTGGTGGACCAGCGTGTCCGAGATCTGCACGCGGTGGAAGTTCTCGTAATATTTCTTGATGCCAAGGAGGATCTGGTAGGTGTCCTCGATGGACGGTTCTTCGACTTTGATGGGCTGGAAACGGCGTTCGAGCGCGGCATCCTTTTCGATGTTCCGGCGGTATTCGTTGAACGTCGTGGCACCGATGACCTGGATCTCACCGCGGGACAGAGCGGGTTTCATGATGTTGGCGGCATTCATGTTGCCTTCGGCATCGCCCGCGCCCACGAGGTTGTGGATCTCGTCGATGAACAGGATGATGTTGCCCTCCGACTTGACTTCGTCGATGAGCCCTTTCACGCGGCTTTCGAACTGTCCGCGGAACTGGGTGCCCGCCACGAGTGCGGTGAGGTCCAGAAGATGGATCTCCTTGTCGGCCAGTTTGGCCGGCACTTCCCCGTTCGCGATCCGTTCCGCGAGCCCTTCGGCGATGGCCGTCTTACCGACGCCGGGTTCACCGATGAGACAGGGGTTGTTCTTCGAACGTCTGCAGAGGATCTGGATGGCACGGTCGATCTCCTGTTCCCGGCCGATGATGTTGTCGAGTTCCCCTTTGCGGGCTCTCGCCGTGAGGTCGGTGCAGTAGAGGCCGAGGAACCGGCGCTTTTTGTTTTTGCCCTTGTCCCCGTTCCTGCGGTGACGGCGGGTGCCGGTCTTCGTGTCAGACTCGGTGCTTTCCGTTGTGTCCGGGATGGCGTCGAACCCCTCCGGGTCCTGGAACGCGCCGGCCATATCCGGGTTTCCGAGCGCGCCGAACAGCGACTGCAGAGACGGCATCGTCGGGGCCCCACCCTCTTCGAAATCGTCGTCCGAGTCGAAACCGAGCATGGCGTTCACCTGTTCGGTGATGGCGTCCATGTCGTCGGCGGAAATGCCCATGTTGTCCATGAAGTGCTTCACGGGACCGATGTTCATTTCCATGGCGCATTTGATGCAGTAGCCTTCCGGTTCATTCTTGGTGTCGTTCACCTTCGAGATGAAGACTACCGCCGGGTTCTTTTTGCATTTTGAGCAAAGGACTTGCTTCATGTTAGTAGCTCCTTAACCGTTAGATTTTTCGGAAGGATCTGCCTTCTGGCTGATCTGCCGCAGGTCCGGCGCATAGACGCCGAACGCGACCAGAGTGAGTACAGCCGCAATAGCGACCAGGATGATGATCGCAACGGACGGGAGTGTGAACCAGTTGTGGAACACACCGAAGCCCGGGGAGAACAGAAGTAAGGCGATCATGACGACATAGTACGCGACGGTGGCGACTTTGCCGTACATGATGGCGGCCCGGGGCGTGACATCATGCGTGAGCATGATGATGCCGCCGATGAGCATGAGGACTTCTTTCAGCACGAAGATCCAGAAGAGCCAGCTGCCGTTGCGCAGCAGGGCGTCGTCGGACGCGTGGAAAAAGAAGAAATAGGCGATGGCCAGGGTGATCTGTGTCAGCTTGTCGGCAACGGGATCGAGCAGTTTCCCGAGGTTGGAGACCTGGTTGAACGCGCGGGCGATCTTCCCGTCGAACAGGTCCGTGAGGCCCGAGACGCCGAGCACGATGACGGCGGCCAGATAGGAACCTTTCAGGAAGAGGACGAGAAAGACCGGAATGAGGATGATGCGGATCACCGAAAGCAGGTTCGGGATGGTCATGGCGCCTTCCGTCAGGTTGCCCAGCTGTTTTTTGAGATTTTCATTCATTGTAAACATTCCTTTCCAGCTGCACTCCCCCACGAGTACAGACAGAAATCTTAAATACTATATCACAGGACCTTAAAAATAAATAAGATTATTCTCTGGGTTCCGGATGTTCCGGCTGTTTCTTCATGCGGGACGTCTTGTCGATGACGCCCATTTCATAAGAATAGCTCCTGCGGCCGTTGGTGAAGGCCAGGATGGCACTCGGGCCGGCCTGCCGGGCTCTGCGGCGCGTGCCGCCGAGACCGTAGATGTCGATGTAGTCGTTCGTCAGGACCGAGATCCGGGAGTCGGACGCGTAGACGGTCTTGATGAACACATCGTACGGCTCTTCAAAGGCGTTGCGTCCGCCCTCGGTGTAGCAGCGCAGCAGCTGATGGTTCTGGCTGCCGTACTCCGCGAGGACCAGGACGGTCCGTCCGTTCGGCGAGAAGGTGAACGTCGACAGCGAACTGGAGCCGAAATCGACTTCGGTGTTCTTTTTGAGGTCCTTGAGGAAACTGATCTTGTTGTCCCCCACCCCGACGACCGTGTCGTTGTCCGAGAAGTTGACGGCCAGCATCGCGGTGCCCGGGTACTCGGTCTCGGAGACCGGGTCGGAGTACTCGAAGTCGAACACATAGATCTTCGAGTAGGTCTCCCCGTCCTTGGCGCCCATGACGGAGACCGCGACATATTTGCCGTTGTCCGAGAGCGCGGTCGAGGTGATCGAGTAGTCGGAGCAGTTCCAGACGAACGTCTTCGTGTCATAGGTACTGTTCCAGACCGTCAGCCGGGAGGTGGCAGACCCGGAGAGGGTCCCGAAGGCGATGTTCCCCTTCTTCCCGATACTGGCGGTGATGATCTCCTCCCCTTCGGACGTCTTCCCTTCATAGAGCGATTCCGTACGGTTCTCGACCCGGAAGGCGTTCCCGCCCCGGTCGTAGATGAGGACGCGGTCCGGGCTCATGGAGAGCGCCGGAGTCGCGAAGGAGTGGTCGAACGAGCGGATCTCCTTGGCGGAGCCGTCGAGGGCCACGCTGCGGTCGTTGTAAAGGATGTAGATGTCGCCGTTCAGGACGTCCACTTTTTTGATGTTGCTGGAGTTGACCTGATACGGGAACCCGCCGCCTCCGCCGACCGAGGAGAAGAAGTTGTTGTAACTGTCTCTCACCGTCGACAGCTTGGTGCCGCGGATCTGGGTGACGGCCATGACGAAGAGCATGATGAGGAGGACGGCGACCGCGACGATCTTCAGGATGCGGCTCGTCCGTTCTGAGATCTCACCTCTCAGCAGACGTTTCAGTCGTTCCATGCGATGTCCTCTCTTTCTTCGTAAAATACCCGGTGCAGGTAGAGCCCGCAGGCCGGTGCCGTCTTCCCTGCCGCATGGCGGTCCCTGGCCTCAAGGATGGCGGGGATGCTCCCCGGTTCCCTCTGGCCGGTCTCGATCGCCAGAAGCGTGCCCGCCATGATGCGGACCATATTGTAAAGGAACCCGTCCGCTTCGACGAGGAAGACGATGCACTCGCCCTCCCGGAAGACTTCCGCGCGGCGCACGGTGCGGACGTTGTCGTTGATGACTTCTTTGCTGTTCGTGAAGGACGTGAAGTCGTGGGTCCCGAGAAAGTCCTTCGCGTTTTCGTTCATCCGGTCCACGTCGAGGGTCGGATGGACATAGTGGGCGCGGCCCTCCCAGAAGGGGTTCCGTGCCTTCCCGTTCCAGATGCGGTACCGGTACTGTTTCGCCGTGGCGTCGTACCGGGGGTGGAAATCGTCGGGGACCTCGATGCAGTCCGAGACCGCGATGTCCTCCGGCAGCTTGGCGTTCATGCCGGCGATGAGCCGGTAGCAGGAGATGGGGTTCTCCGTACGCAGGGTACAGCAGAACATCTCCGCATGGACGCCGGTGTCCGTCCGGGAACACCCCGTGACAGGGTCGCGCTGACCGAGCAGCGCCTCCACCGCATCCTGGACCTCTTCCATGATGCTCTTCGCGTTCTCCTGGACCTGCCACCCGTGGTAGTTGGTCCCGAGGAACCGAAGGGTCAGTAACAGTGTTCTCATACTAACCGTCCAAAGAAATGGTTCAAAAGAATGATGCCCGCGAGCACCGCCAGGACGATGACCAGGGCGATGTAATCTCTCGCCTCCAGTTTCATCTGGCGCATGCGGGTCCGGCCTTCATAGCCGTGATAACAGCGGCACTCCATGGCGTAAGCCAGTTCGTACGCTCTGCGGAAACTCGTGATGAACAGCGGGATGAAGACCGGGATGAGGGCACGGGTCCTCTCGAGGATGTTGCCCGTTTCGAGGTCCGCTCCCCTCGCCTTCTGCGCGCTCGTGATCTTGTCGAACTCCTCGATGAGGGTCGGGATGAACCGCAGCGCGATGGTCATCATCATGGCGATCGTGTGGACGCCGCTCCGCATGAATTTCAGCGGGGACAGCAGCCGTTCGATGGCGTCGGTGATGAGCGTGGGCGATGTGGTGTAGGTCAGAAGCGAACTGGCGACGATGAGTGCCAGGATGCGGATGACCATGAAGATGGCGGTGTAGACGCCGCCCGTATAGATGTGGAGGAATTTCCACTCCCAGATGAGGTCGCCCGAGCGGATGTAGAGGACATTCAGGACGGCCGTGAACAGAATGATGATGACGACCGGTTTGATGCCCCGCAGGATGGTCCGGATGGAGATGCGGGACAGCGCGACCGTCGCGCCGAGCGCCAGCACCATGAGTCCGAGGGACCAGAAATTGTGACAGACGAAGATGAAGACGATGAAGAACAGGGTCAGCACCAGCTTCATACGCGGGTCCATCCGATGGATGACGGACTGTCCGGGGAAGTACTGGCCGATGGTGATGTCTTTTACCATGCGAGCACCCCCTTCTCCCGAAGACTGCGGAGCTCGGCTCTCGCCTGCTCCACGGTGAACACGTCCGTGCGGACGGGGATGCCGTTTTCTTTGAGCCCGAGGAAGACCTTCGTGACCTGCGGGATGTCGAGACCCATGGCGACCAGTTCTTCCGAACGGGCGTAGATCTCGGGCACGGTGCCGTACATCGCCACATGGCGGTCGTTGATGACGAGGACCTTGGTGGCGATCTTCGCGACGTCGTCCATGCTGTGGGAGACGATCATAACGGTGCGTCCGGTCTCCTCGCGGTAGTTGCGGATGAGCCCCAGAATGGTGTCACGGCCGCGCGGGTCGAGGCCTGCGGTGGGCTCGTCGAGGATGAGGATCTTCGGCTCCATCGCCATGACGCCGGCGATGGCCACGCGGCGTTTCTCACCGCCGGAGAGGTCGAAGGGCGACTTTTCGAGCATTTCGTCGGTGACGCCGATGAACCGGGCCGCCTCTCTGACTCTGCGGTCGATCTCCTCCTCGGAAAGCTTCATGTTTTTCGGGCCGAACCCGATGTCTTTATAGACCGTTTCCTCAAAGAGCTGGTACTCCGGATACTGGAAGCAGAGGCCCACCGCGAACCGGCTGGCCCGCAGGGTCTTCCTGCTCTCCCAGATGTCCTGTCCGTCCACATACACCTTGCCGGACTGCGGTTTCAGCAGACCGTTGAAGTGCTGGATGAGCGTACTCTTGCCCGAACCGGTGTGGCCGATGACCGCCACCAGTTCGCCGGGTTCTATTTCGATGTTGATGTCTTCTATTGCGGTCACTTCAAAGGGAGTTCCCGTGGAATAGGAGTAGGTCAGGTGTTCCGTTTTCAGAATCGCCACGGCGTTTGCTCCTTTAGCGTTTCAGTGTGTTGGTCAGTGCGGCGATGCACTCTTCCGTCGTCAGGATGTCTCCCGGCAGGTCCATGCCGTCCTCTTTCAGAAGGTCGGCGAGTTCGGTGGACTGCGGGACGTCGAGACCGACGGAGCGGATCTTCTCGATGTTCGAGAAGACTTCATACGGGGTGCCGTCGTCGATGACTTTTCCGCCTTCCATGACGATGACCCGGTCGGCCGTTGCCGCCTCCTCCATGTAATGGGTGATGTAGACGACGGTCTTTGCCATCTCGTCGTGCATCTTGCGGATGATCCGCATGATGGAACGGCGGCCCTTCGGGTCCAGCATGGCGGTGGACTCGTCGAAGAGGATGCATTCCGGTTTCATGGCGAGGATGCCGGCGATGGCGACTCTCTGTTTCTGGCCGCCGGACAGCTTGTGCGGCTCCTTGCCCCGGTGCTTGTACATGCCGACGGCTTTCAGTGCGCTGTCGACGCGCGCGCGGATCTCCTCCGGCGGAAAACCGAGGTTCTCCGGGCCGAACGCGACGTCTTCCTCGACGACCGTGGCCACGATCTGGTTGTCCGGGTTCTGGAAGACCATGCCGACCTTCTGCCGGAGTTCGAGGAGCCGGTCCTCTTCGCGGGTGTTGATGCCGTAGACCAGTACATCGCCGTAGTCCGGCACGATGATGCCGTTGCAGAGCTTGGCGAACGTGGACTTGCCGGAGCCGTTGTGGCCGAGGACCGCGACGCACTCGCCGTCGCAGATCTCGAGGTCCAGATGGTCGACGGCCATCCGAACCCCGGAGGCTCTCGCCGACGCTTCGGTCGTGCCTTCGGGCAGCTCTTCATAAGTGAAGCTCACATCCCGGAAACGGATGACAGCTTCCCTGGTGTTTTCGTTCATGGGGACTCCCTTCGTCAGAGTCAGTCGTTCTTCCAGATGGCAGACGCCCCGCAGGGCAGACACATGCCGGTCTGGGTGGTCGGCAGGCCGATCTCGTCGCAGGATACGCTCCCTCCGCGGCCGGGTACGATGACGCTGCCGAGGATGTACTGCATGACGGACGGGCTGAGGCCGGTGGTATAGGAATTGATGAGCACCATGAGCGGGTCGTCGGACAGGACCTGTTCACAGGTGGAGACGAATTCGTAGATCTTCTCCTCGAGTTTCCAGACTTCCCCGCCGGGCCCTCTTCCGTAGGAGGGCGGGTCCATGATGATGATGTCGTATTTGTTGCCGCGGCGGATCTCCCGCTGGACGAACTTGAGACAGTCGTCGACGAGCCATCGGACCGGCCGGTCCGCGACGCCGGAGAGCCGGGCGTTGTCCTTCGCGTAGGCCACCATGCCTTTGGACGCGTCGACGTGGCACACCGAGGCGCCCGCTTTCAGCGCTGCGACGGTGGCGCCGCCGGTATAGGCGAAGAGGTTCAGCACTTTGACGTCGTCTCTCCCGGACGCCTGGATGACGTCCCGCAGGTAGTCCCAGTTGACCGCCTGCTCCGGGAAAAGCCCGGTGTGTTTGAACCCCATGGGTTTGATCTTGAACGTGAGATCTTTGTAGGAGATGCTCCACTCCTCCGGGAAGTTTTTGCAGACCTCCCACTGTCCGCCGCCCTTGTTCGAGCGGTGGTACCGGGCGTCTGCCTTTCTCCACAGAGGATGCTGTTTCGGCGTCTGCCAGATGACCTGCGGGTCCGGGCGGATGAGGATGATGTCTCCCCAGCGCTCGAGCCGCTCGCCGTCCGACGTGTCGAGCAGTTCGTAATCCTTCCAGTCGTTGGTGTTTCGCATGGAATGCGTGTCTCCTTACAGTGTCAGTTGATCGTCATCGGCGTTCGCCGCGTTGCCGGGCATCGGGAGCCCGAGGTGGCGGTAGCCGGCAGGGGTCACCATCCGGCCGCGGGGCGTCCGGGACAGGAACCCGATCTGCATGAGGTACGGTTCATAGACGTCCTCGATGGTGGTGGGGTCTTCGCCGATGGCCGCCGCGATGGTGTCGAGGCCGACGGGTCCGCCGTTGTAGTTGCGGACCATGGCGGTCAGCATCGTGCGGTCGATGTTGTCGAGGCCGAGGGCGTCGATCTCCATCCGGGACAGCGCGAGGTTCGCGTCTTCCTTCGTGATGACGCCGTTGCCGACGACTTCCGCGAAGTCTCTGGCCCGTTTCAGGAGCCGGTTCGCGATCCGCGGCGTGCCCCTCGAACGGCAGGCGATCTCCTCTGCCCCTTCGGGATCGATCTCGATGCCGAGGATCTGCGCGCTCCGTTTGACGATCTGCGACAGCTCCTCCGGAGAGTACAGTTCCAGACGCAGGATGACACCGAAGCGGTCCCGCATGGGTGCGGACAGGAGACCCATCCGGGTCGTGGCGCCGACCAGCGTGAAGTGCGGCAGTTCGAGGCGGATGGAACGGGCGGAGGGCCCTTTACCGATGATGATATCGATGGCGTTGTCCTCCATCGCCGGGTAGAGGATCTCCTCGACCTGACGGGAGAGGCGATGGATCTCGTCGATGAAGAGGACGTCGCCCTCGTTGAGGTTCGTGAGCAGGGCCGCGAGGTCTCCCTGTTTCTCGATGGCTGGTCCCGACGTGACGCGGATGTCGACGCCCATCTCCGCGGCGATGATGCCGGCGAGCGTCGTTTTACCGAGTCCGGGAGGGCCGTAGAGCAGGACGTGGTCGAGGGATTCCCCTCTGCCCTTCGCGGCATCCATGTAGACCTTCAGATTCTCTTTTGCCTTTTCCTGGCCCAGGTAATCCTTCAGCGCCCGGGGACGCAGGGAGAGTTCCAGGGAGTCGTCTTCGGTGCCGGTGAATTCCGGGGTGACGAGACGGCTTTCAAAATCCATGTCTTCTGTGAACATTCCGTGTGCTCCTTACGCTAATTGTTTCAAGGCCTGTTTGATGAGTTCTTCGGTGGACAGGGTCTGGTCCAGTTTGCCGACGGCGATGGCCGCTTCGGACTGGCTGTACCCCAGCATGACGAGCGCGCCGACGGCGTCTGCCGCGTTGCTGTTGCCGGGGGCCGTGGCGGTCGCTGCGGCAACGAACGTGTCGGAGGCGTTCCCGCCCTCGAGGCCCTTCGCGACCTTGTCCTTCAGTTCGAGGACGATGCGCTGGGCCGCTTTCGGTCCGACGCCCTTCGCCCGGGTGATGGCTTTATAATCGCCCGCCGCGATGGCCAGCGTCAGCTTGGCGGGGTCCATCTCAGACAGGATGGCCAGCGCCGCCTTCGGGCCGACCCCGGAGACGCCGGTCAGCATTTTGAAGGCGTCCACTTCGGAGCGGTCGTAGAAGCCGAGGAGGTCGACTCCGTCCTGTTTGAAGTTCATGTAAGTGTAGAGTGTGACGGTCGAGCCGTTCGGCCCGAGGTGCTGGAACGTGTTCAGCGAGATGTCGCACTGGAAGGCGATGCCGTTGACATTGACCGCCGCCATGTTCGGGTCGGCGTAGACCAGTTCACCGGTGATGCTGTAAATCATAAGTTAAATTCCTTTCCGTACTTTCAACGGTCTTTTGGAATTGGATTCTAACGAACCGAGCGTAGAACCGCCGACGTGGGCGTGGCAGATGGCGAGCGCCAGTGCGTCGGCCGTGTCGTCCGGCTTCGGGACTTCCGGGAGGCCGAGGATGACCCGGGTCATCTCCATGACCTGTTTCTTCTCAGCTTTGCCGTACCCGACGACGCCCTGCTTGACCTGGACGGGCGTGTACTCGTGGATGTCGAGCCCCGCCTGCGAAGCGGCCAGAAGGAGGACGCCTCTCGCCTGCGCGACGTCGATGCCGGTCGTCTTGTTGTTCGTGAAGAACAGTTTTTCCATGGAGAGCGCTTCCGGCTCATACTTCTTCAGAAGGTACCGGATGTCGTCGTCGATGCACTGCAGCCGCTGCGGGAACGCCATGCCGGCCGGCGTGGTGATGGCGCCGTAGTCGACGACTGAGAACTTGTTTTTCTCGTAGTCCAGGATGCCCCATCCGATGATGGCGTAACCCGGGTCGATCCCGAGGATCCTCACGATGCATCGCTCCTCTCTCCAAGTGGACAGACTTCCACTCTATGAAATATTCAAAATATTATATCATCTTTTAATTATAAAGACAATAAAGAACGACCCGTACCTCCTGCTGTCTGCGCAGAGAGATCCGGGTCGCTGCTGGATCGGTATTATTTTGCCAGAAGGCTGTTCGTGAACTGTTCGGCCGCTCTCGGTGTGGCGCCGCCCTTGCGGATGGCAAATGCCGAGGCCTGCTTTTCCAGTTCGTCCTCGTCCATCTCGATGCCCTTGGCATTCGCAAGAGCCTTCACGATGGCAAGATAGTCGGGTTTCGACGGTTTGTTGAACAGGATGGTCAGGCCGAAACGGCTCGACAGGGACATGGTCTCCTGGATGGTGTCGTTGCGGTGGATGTCGTCCCCTTCGCGGTCGGCGAAGCTCTCCTTGATGAGATGCCGCCGGTTGCTCGTGGCATAGATGACGGTGTTCGGCGCCTTGACCGAGGCGGAACCCTCGAGGATGGCCTTCAGCGTCGCGAAGTTGTCATCGTCTTTCCGGAACGACAGGTCGTCGACGAAGATGATGAACTTGAGCGGGTTGTCCTTCAGCGCCTCCATGACCAGAGGGATGTCGTGCAGCTGGCTCTTCTTCAGTTCGAGGAGCCGCAGCCCTTCCCCGGCGAGTTCATTGGTGATCGCCTTGACGGACGACGACTTGCCGGTGCCGGCCGCTCCGTAGAGGAGCGTGTTGGCCGCCGGTTTGCCGTCGAGCAAAGCGCGGGTGTTGGCCAGGAGCTCTTCCTTCTCGCGCTCGTACCCGTAAAGGTCCGCGAGGACCCGGGTGTCGGGCGATGTGATGGGAACGATCTCCTGTCCTTCGAGTCGGAACATGTTGTGATGGGCATACATGCCATAACCGGTGGTGCGGATCTTCGCGATGCGCTCCTCATAGGCTTTGGCAAAGTCCCGCTTCGTCGTCTCAAAGGGCGGCAGGAACCCGGTGATGCGGTTCACGTCCCGCTGATGGACGAACTTCTGGACGTCCTCCGTCGTCAGGTCGGACAACTGCTGGAACAGCTTCAGTTCCTCTTCCACACAGGTCTGCAGAACGTCCGGGACCGCTTCCCCTCGGGAGCGCAGGTTGACATAACGGTTCTCATCTTCCGCTACGGAATCGAGCAGAAAATCGGAGAAGTCATAATGTGTCCGGAACAGTTCCGTCACGAAATCGGTGTACGCGTTCGTGGGGCTGGGCGATCCATCGCCACAGTCTCCGTCCAGCGCGCGGAAGGCGCGGAGCACGGGGGATTCCGCCACACGGCGGAATACGACGACCGTGTCGAGGTCCCGGATGAGTGTCTGCAAATTTGCCATGAATGATCAGTCCTTGATGTTGATGATGGCACCGCGGTCTGCCGAGGAGACCATCTTCGAATACCGTCTGAGGTAACCGGTGATGTGGTCTTTGGTCTTGATCGGCTCTTCGGCCTTTCTCTTTGCGATCTCTTCCTCGGAGACTTTGAGTTCGATCTTGTACTCGGGGATGTTGATGGAGATGAGGTCGCCTTCATGGACCCAGGCGATGAGACCGCCGTTGGCCGCCTCCGGAGAGATGTGGCCGATGGAGGCTCCGCGGGTTGCGCCGGAGAACCGGCCGTCCGTGATGAGCGCGACTTCCTTGTCGAGGCCGGCGCCCGCGATGGCGGAGGTCGGAGAGAGCATCTCTCTCATGCCGGGGCCGCCGGCGGGACCTTCGTAACGGATGACGACGACGTCGCCGGGTTTGATCTCCTTGCCGTAGATGGCTTTGATGGCCTCTTCCTCACTCTCGAAGACGCGGGCCGGGCCCTCGTGGACGAGCATTTCCGGCGAAACGGCGCTTCTCTTGACGACGCAGCCGTCCGGAGCGAGGTTGCCGTACAGGATGGCGATGCCGCCGGTCTTCGTGAACGGGTTATCCATGTCGCGGATGACTTCGTTGTCGGTCTTGAAGACGCCTTCGAGGTTCTCCTGCAGGGTCTTGCCGGTGCAGGTCATGACGTCGGTGTTGATGAGACCGGCCTCCGCCAGCTGCTTCAGGACGGCATAGATGCCGCCGGCCTCATTGAGGTCCTCCATGTAAGTGGGACCGGCCGGAGCCAGGTGGCAGATGTTCGGAGTGGTTTCCGAGATCTCGTTGATCCGATGGAGATCCATCTCGACATCGCACTCGTTGGCGATGGCGGGCAGGTGCAGGATGGTGTTGGTGGAACAGCCGAGAGCCATGTCGGTCGTGATGGCGTTCCAGATGGCGTCCTCATTGAGGATGTCTCTCGCGCGGATGTTCTTCCGGACGAGTTCCATGACCTGCATGCCGGCTTCCTTCGCGAGCTTGATGCGGGCGGAGTACGGCGCCGGGATGGTGCCGTTGCCAGAGAGGCCCATGCCCATGACTTCCGTCAGGCAGTTCATGGAGTTCGCGGTGTACATGCCGGAGCAGGAACCGCAGGACGGGCAGACCTTCTCCTCATATTCGAGGAGTTTGGCGTCGTCGATCTTGCCGGCGGAGTAGGCGCCGACCGCTTCGAACATGCTGGAGAGACTGGTCTTGTGACCGTCAATGCGGCCGGCCAGCATGGGACCGCCGGAGACGAAGACGGTGGGAAGGTTCAGACGGGCTGCGGCCATCAGGAGGCCGGGGACGTTTTTGTCGCAGTTCGGGATCATGACGAGGCCGTCGAAGCCGTGCGCTTTGACCATGGCTTCGGTGGAGTCCGCGATGAGGTCTCTCGTGACGAGCGAATACTTCATGCCTTCGTGGCCCATGGCGATGCCGTCGCAGACGGCGATGGCCGGGAACACGATCGGGGTGCCGCCGCCCATGGCCACGCCGAGGCGGACCGCCTCCGTGATCTTGTCGAGGTTCATGTGACCGGGGACGATCTCATTGTAGGAGCTGACGATACCGATGAGGGGACGTCTCAGTTCCTCCTTGGTGAGGCCCAGGGCATTGTACAGGGAGCGATGGGGCGCGTTTTGGAACCCATCGACGATGGTATCTTTGATCATGGCGATACACTCCTTCTAAAAAAGTCATAAAGGGCGCAGTGCCTTTCGGTCTGCGCCCTGTCATTGCAAAATGATCAGTTGTTGATGAGCTTGTCTTCGTCGGACCAGCTGTACAGAGCGCGGACGTCTTTGCCGACGACCTCGACCTGATGCTCAGCCGCTTTCTTTCTCATCGCCTGGAAGTGGACCTGGCCACCCGCCTCAGACATGTCGAGGAGGAATTCCTTCGCGAACGTACCGTCCTGGATGTCCGCAAGGATCTTCTTCATGGTCGCCTTGGTCTCGTCGGTGATGATCTTCGGACCGGTGACATAGTCGCCGTACTCCGCGGTGTTGGAGATGGAGTACCGCATGCCGGCGAAACCGGACTGATAGATGAGGTCGACGATGAGTTTCATCTCATGGACGCACTCAAAGTAAGCGTTTCTCGGGTCATAACCTGCTTCGACGAGGGTCTCGAAGCCCGCCTGCATCAGAGCGCAGACGCCGCCGCAGAGGACAGCCTGCTCACCGAAGAGGTCGGTCTCGGTCTCGGTGCGGAACGTGGTCTCGAGGACACCCGCGCGGGCGCCGCCGATGCCGGCCGCGTAAGCAAGGCCGATATCCCAGGCTTCCCCGGAAGCATCCTGCTCAACGGCGATGAGGCACGGAGTGCCCTTGCCGGCCTGATACTCGGAGCGGACCGTGTGGCCCGGAGCCTTCGGAGCGATCATGATGACGTCGACGAATTTCGGCGGTTTGATGCAGCCGAAGTGGATGTTGAAGCCGTGCGCGAAAGCAAGGACGTTGCCCTCTTCCAGGTTCGGCTCGATGGATTCTTTGTAGAGTTTGGCCTGCTTCTCATCGTTGATGAGGATCATGATGATGTCGGCCTTCTTGGCAGCTTCCGCAGCAGTGTAGACTTCCATGCCCTGCTCTTCGGCCTTCTTCCAGCTTCTGGAACCTTCATAGAGACCGATGATGACCTTGACGCCGGACTCTTTCAGGTTCAGCGCGTGAGCGTGGCCCTGAGAACCGTAACCGATGATGGCAACGGTCTTGCCGTCGAGTTTGGAGATGTCACAATCTGCCTCATAGAAAATACGATTTGCCATAGTTGTTAAAACCCCTTTTCTCAAAATTAAAAGAGTAATTTAAAATGCTTGAAAAAGATTATACGCTCTTTTCCACAAATCGCAAGGGTTTCCGCGCGATTTATCAGAACAGGTCGGGCGTGTCGAGCATGCTTCCGCTCCCCTTGCTGAGGGCGATGACGCCGGAGCGGCAGGACTCGATGATGCCGACCGGGCGGATCATTTCGATGAAGGCGTCGATCTTGTCGGAGTCGCCGGTGACCTCGATGCCGAGCGTTGTCGTGGAATAGTCGATGATCTTCGCTTTGAAGATGTCCACCGTGCTCATGATGAGCTGATGCTGTTCCGCCGTATTCTTGACCTTGATGAGCAGCAGTTCGCGCTCGATGGTGTCCTTCTCGTCGAGGATCTCGACTTTCTTGACGTTGTGGAGCTTGCGCAGCTGATTGAGCATCTGCGCTCTCGCGTAGCCGTCCCCGCTCATCGAGATGGTGATGCGGGAATACTCCGGCGACTCGGTGACACCGACGGTCAGAGCGTCGATGTTGAAGCCGCGGCGGGTGAACATGCTGGTGACGCGGGTCAGGACGCCGAACTTGTTGTCGACGTAGATCGCGATCACGAATCTGGTCTCGTCTTTTTTCACTTCTGCCATCTTATTTCGCTCCTCTCTCGGTGACCATGTCGGCGACCGTTTTTCCGGCCGGGATCATCGGCAGGACGAATTCGTCCTTGTCGATCCGGCAGTCGATGAGGGTGACTCCCCCACTGTGATAGGCTTTGTCAAAGGCTTCGCGGAACTCTTCGACGGTCTCAGTGACGACGCCGGTCGCTCCGAAGGCCTCTGCCAGTTTGACGTAGTCCGGCGCGCGTTTTTCGAGCACCGTGTTGGAATAGCGTTCTCCATAGAAGAGGGTCTGCCACTGGCGGACCATGCCGAGGACCTTGTTGTTCATGATGACGACGGTCAGGGGCAGGTGGTAGAGAACGGAGGTCATGACCTCGTTCAGGTTCATGCCGAAGGAACCGTCGCCGGTGACGAGGACGGTGGGGACCTTCGTGGCCACACAGGCGCCTTCTGCCGCGCCCATGCCGAAGCCCATGGTGCCGAGCCCGCCGCTGGTGACGAACTTCCGGGGCTTCCGGAACTTGAGGTACTGTGCCGCCCACATCTGGTGCTGGCCGACGTCGGTGGCAACGACGGTGTCATCGGACTTGATGTCGTTGATGACATCCATGATGTCTTTCGGGTCGACGCCGAGGGTCTTGGCGTGCAGGCCCTGCTCCTTCTCGACGAGGGCGTCCACATGGGCGCGCCACTCGGGATGGGTTTTCTGATAAGAACCGTTGATGACCATCGGAAGGGAGATCCGTAAATCGCCCCTGACACCGATGTCCGCGGTGACGTTCTTGGAGATCTCGGCGAAGTCCACGTCGAAATGGAGGATGGTGGCCTCCTTGCAGAACTCGCTGGTCTTGCCCGTCACCCGGTCGGAGAACCGGGTTCCGATGGCGATGACGAGGTCCGCGTCGTCGAGCGCTATTGTCGAGGCGTACTGGCCGTGCATGCCGACCATGCCGAGGTAGCGCGGGTTCTCGTTCGGGACGCAGGAGATGCCCATGAGGGAACTGCCGATGACCGCGTCGATCTTGTCGGCGAGTTTGATGACGTCGTCATAGGCCTCTGCCGCGTTGATGCCGCCGCCGATGTAGATGAACGGCCGCTCCGCCTTGTTGATGGCGGCGATGGCCTGCTCGATGCGGTTCTCCGGCGGACGGATGGCGTCATAGGGACGGGACGGGCCCTTCGGCTCGAAATCCGTGATCATGTTCTGGACGTCCTTCGGGATATCGATGAGGACGGGGCCGGGACGGTCGGACTTGGCGATCTTGAACGCCTCGCGCATGATCTCCGGCAGCTCTTCGATATCGTTGACGAAGTAGTTATGTTTGGTGATCGGCAGCGTGATGCCGGTGATGTCGACTTCCTGGAAACTGTCCTTGCCGACCATCGGACGGCCGACGTTGCCGGTGATGGCGACGACCGGGATGGAGTCCAGCATGGCGGTGGCGATACCGGTGACGAGGTTCGTGGCGCCGGGACCGGAGGTGGCGAGTACGACGCCGACTTTTCCGGTCGCTCTCGCGTAGCCGTCTGCCGCATGGGCCGCGTGCTGCTCATGAGAGACCAGTACGTGGTTGATCCGGTCAGAGCGCGCATAGAGCGCGTCGTAGATATCCAGGACCGTTCCTCCCGGGTATCCGAAAATGTCGGTGACTCCCTGATCGATGAGGGATTCGATGACGATTTCCGCACCTTTCAGTTTCATAGAACATTACTCCTTACTAAAGAATTTCTGCTTGCGGCACGAGGGTATAAAAAAATCTCTCTACCCAAAATGCCTTGTCGGATTCGGATAAAAGAGACGAAGAATAGATGACACTCCGCGGTACCACTCTTTTTGGCGATATACGCCCACTCAGCTCACGTCCAGCAACGTGACTCTCTGTAACGGGAGAACCCGTTCTGACCTACTGGGGTGTTCAGCCAGACAGCTCCGGGAGGACTTATACCGAACGTTCTGCGTCTGCCTTGCACCGGCCGGCAGCTCTCTGTACGCGTTCCGAAAGGCTTTTTTCCCTTCACGGCTTTTGATTTATTTGAAAGTATATTACAACAATTCGAAAAGGACTGTCAAGCGAGATTGTGAAAAAAGCAAAAAACGATCCCGAAATACGCCTGTTCTTTGTACATTTCCCCTTTAGTTGTAATGTTTTTTATGATATAATGTGACAAAGGCACAAATATTGTCGGATAATTGACAATATTTTGTCAAAAGCGAAGAAACGGAAGGAGAAATCAACCATGGTATATGACATTGCCATTATCGGCGCGGGAGTCGTGGGAACACAGATCGCACGCAACTTCTCGAAGTACGATCTGAAGGTCGCGCTCCTCGAAAAAGAGTCAGATATCGCAATGGGCACGACGAAAGCCAACTCCGGCATCGTCCATGCCGGGTTCGACTGTGAGACCGGGACCCGGATGGCGGAACTCAATGTCAAAGGCTGTCGTATGATGGAGGAGCTGGCAACCACGCTCCACGTCCCATATGAAAAGAACGGTTCTCTGGTCGTCGCTTTCTCGGAAGAGGAAATGGCCACCATCCAGGACCTTTATATGAGAGGCATCGCGAACGGCCTCACCCGCGATGAACTGAAGATCATCGAGCGGGACGAACTCGTTGAAATGGAGCCGAACATCGCCGACGAAGCATACGGCGCGCTTTACGCCCCCACCGCCGGCATCGTCTCCCCCTACGAACTGGCCATCGGAGCCGCGGAATGCGCCATCCTGAACGGCGTCGAATTCCTGCGGAAGTTCAACGTCGGCGGCATCGTTTACGAGGATGGCATGTTCATCCTCGGCGCCAAAGACGGCCGTGTCATCCGTTCGAAGTTCATCGTCAACTCCGCCGGCATCTTCGCCAGCTATCTGCTGGAGAACTTCAACGGCGAAAAGTTCAAAGTCATCCCGCGGAAAGGCGAATACGGTCTGCTCGACCGCAGCGTCTACCCGCTGGTCACCCATACTGTCTTCCAGTGCCCCACCGAGATGGGCAAGGGCATCCTGGTCGCGCCGACCACCCATCACAACATCTTCGTCGGCCCCACCTCGCTCGACCAGAACGACAACATGGAAGGCAAACATGACGTCTCCGTCCGTGACGGCGCGCTCCGCCACACCTATGCCGAAGCGCAGAAGTCTGTCCCCCAGGTCAGCCCGAGAGACCAGATCACCTCGTTCGCCGGTCTCCGCGCCCACTGGATCGAGCACGACTTCTATATCGCCCCGGCCAAGAACAACAAATACATGATCAACCTCATCGGCATCGAGTCCCCGGGTCTCGCCTCCTCCCCCGCCATCGCGGAGGTCGTGGAGAACATGGTCCTCGAGACCATGGATGAGGCTCCGGCAAAGAAAGCCGACTGGAACCCGTCCCGCAAAGCTCCGGTCTTCTTCCGCACCATGAGTCCGGAAGAGCGCGCAGAGCTCATCGCCAAAGACCCTGCCTATTCCCGCATCGTCTGCCGCTGCGAGACCGTGACCGAAGGTGAGATCCGGGACGCCATCCGCGCTCCGGGCGGCGCCATCGACCTCGACGGCGTCAAACGCCGCACGCGTGCCGGCATGGGCCGCTGCCAGGGCGGTTTCTGCGGATCCAAAGTCATGGAGATCCTCGCCGAAGAGCTTGACATGCCGATCAATGAGATCACCAAATTCGGCAGACACTCCGACATCATCTACGAAAGGACGAAATGATCATGAATGAGATTTTGAACTACGATCTTGTTGTCATCGGCGGCGGTCCGGCCGGTATGGCCGCGGCTCTTTCCGCGAAAGATAACGGGGTCCCCGAAGAAAACATCATCGTCCTGGAGAGAGACGTCCGTCTCGGCGGCATCCTGGAGCAGTGCATCCACACCGGTTTCGGCCTCACCTATTTCGGCGAGGAACTCTCCGGCCCGGAATATGCCGACCGCTTTGTCAAACTCATGGACGAGACGAAGATCGCCGTCAAACTCAACACGATGGTCCTGAACATCACCAAAGAGAACCAGGTCATCGCCACCAATAAAGAAGACGGCCTCATCACCATCAACGCCAAGGCCATCATCCTGGCCATGGGCTGCAGAGAGCGTCCCCGCGGAGCCCTCGACATCGCCGGCACCCGTCCGGCAGGCGTCATGTCCGCCGGCCAGGCGCAGAAGTTCGTCAACATCGACGGCTACATGCCCGGCCACGAATGCGTCATCCTGGGCTCCGGCGACATCGGCCTCATCATGGCCCGCCGCATGACCCTCGAAGGCGCCAAGGTCAAAGTCGTCTGTGAAGTCATGCCCTACTCCGGCGGCCTTCAGAGAAACATCGTCCAGTGTCTCGATGACTTCGACATCCCGCTGCGTCTCTCCTGCACCGTCATCAAGATCCACGGTCTCGACCGCGTCGAAGGTGTCACCATCGCCAATGTCGACGACAAGATGATGCCCATCCCCGGCACCGAGGAATACATCCCCTGCGACACCGTGCTCCTTTCCGTCGGCCTCATCCCCGAGAACGAGCTGTCCAAACAGATCGACCTCGACATGGATATGGTCACCCGCGGCCCGAAAGTCGATGAGATGCGCATGACCTCCCAGCCCGGCGTCTTCGCCTGCGGCAACGTCCTTCAGGTCCATGACCTGGTCGACTTCGTCACCCAGGAATCCCAGATCGCCGGCAAGGGCGCTGCCCAGTACATCGACGGTCTCCGCCACGGCGACGTCATCAAGACCCGCGGCATCAACGGCGTCCGTTACACGGTCCCCCAGACCATCAATCTCGACGAGCAGGATGACGTCAAGATCTACTTCCGCGTCGCCAACGTCTATCACGACAAGCGCGTCATCGTCACCTGCGGTGACAAGGTCCTGCTCAACCGCAAGAAAATCAAACTGGCTCCCGGCGAAATGGAGAACGTGATCATCAAGGCAAAAGACATTGCCGAAATGACACCGGACCAGGAAATCGTTATCAGCATTGAGGAGGCATAACCATGATCGAAAGAAATCTGATTTGCGTCGCCTGTCCCCGCGGTTGCCCGGTCACCGTCACGCTGAACGAAGTCAATGAAGTCATCAGCGTGACAGGAAACTCCTGTCCCCGCGGCGACACCTATGCCCGGGCGGAAGTCACGCATCCCGAACGCTCCCTGACCTCCACGGTCAAGGTCACCGGCGGAAAAGCGTACATCGTCCCGGTCAAGTCCAGCAGAGCCATCCCGAAAGAGCTGCTGCTGTCGGCCATGAAAGAGATCAACAAAGCCTCGCTTCCGTCCCCGGTCCACATCGGCGATGTCGCCATCAAAGACCTGCTCGGAACCGGCGTCGACATCATTGCGACCAATGAAGTCGAATAATCAGTTCATACACCTGTAAAATACGCCCCGTACAATACTGTACGGGGCGTTGGTCATTGACCGAACGACTGAAAACTCTTATAATTTAATAGATATAGTATTTTTCGGTATCTTTTTTCACGAGAGGACACTACATGGGCGGAACAAGATCACGGAGTACCGTGCGGCTTCTGGATGCCATCGCAGTCATCCTTCTCATCATGGCGGCAGTGCTTACCTACATGCACCACCACGTCGACTTCACCAACATCACGGCTCCCTTCGAGAAGCTCTCCTCCATGGCCCAGGAACAGTTCCCGCGGCCGGAGCCCTCCGAGAGCAGCAGCGAAGAGGCCGCGGAGGACGCGCTCGCGGAAGAAAAGCGGAACGTGCTCCAGTCGATCAGCTCCACCGCCGAGCAGATGAGAGATGATCTGGGACTGACCAAAGCTCAGATGTACTACATCAAATTCAAAACATTCATGGAGAACCTGGAGCAACGGGTGACGGAGCTTCCCTTCAAGCCCCTCATCATCGTGGCCCTTCTCCTGTTCTTTGCTGTCAAATCCTTTGTCGGCATCGTCCCCGTGTCTGCCACCTGCCTCATCGCCGCCGTCATTTTCCCCTTCCCCGTCGCTCTGCTCATCAACTTCGTCGGAGTCGGGATCATCTTCACCATCAAGTGGGCGATGGGCTATAACGCGAAGTCCAACGCCATCAAGAAATATATCATGCGTTCCGACAACCTCTGGCGGGTCGTGTCGGACGCCGACAACAGTACGAAGAAAGCCCTCCAGGAGTCCACGGACAAACGCAAGGCCGAGAAAGAGGCCCTGGAAGCCCTGCAGGGAAAGAAGGACAAGCCCAAGAAGGAACTGCCGCTCATCCTGAAGTTCTTCGTGGCCATCGGCCGAGGCATCGGCAGGGTCGTGCGGGCCATCCGGAACGCGCTCCTGAAAGTGCCCGTCCTCTCCATCGCCGTCGATGACGAAGATGAAGAGATCAGCGCCAAAGGCGGCACCGGGAACCCGATCATCCTGTTCGCCCTCCGCCTCATCCCCTTTGTCCCGGCGAACCCGGTCAGCAGCCTGTTCGGGAACATGAAGATGGACTACCGGTCCTTCCTCGTCATCTCCCTCTTCGGCTACCTGCTGAAAGTCGTTTCGTTCACGGCGATCGGCTACAACATCGCGGACCCGTTCTCCTCCAAATTCATCGTCCCGTTCATCGCGCTGCTCTACATCGGCGGGCTCTCGATCTTCGGCGTCAACGCGTTCCTGAAGTACGCCGACCGGCGCAAGGCCGAACGCACCAAAGCCAAACAGGACGAAGCCGCAAAAGCATAAAAAAAACAAGACCCTCTCCGTGTTCGGAGAGGGTCCTTTTTTTCGTTATGCCTTCATCAGCTTGTTGAAGCCTTCCGCGTCGATCTTCTCGTGTTCGAGCAGATAGTTTGCGAGCTTGTCGAGCTGATCGCGGTGCTCGGTGAGGATGGCCTCACAGCGGTCGTAGGCGGTCTTCAGCTGCGCTTTGACGGCCTCGTCGATCGCGGTGGCGGTCGTCTCGGAGTACTCCTTGCCGGCGCCGTAGAAGCCCATGTTGGTGCCGTAGGTGGCAAGGCCGATGGTCTCATCCATGCCGTAGCGGGTGATCATGCCTTTGGCCAGGGCCGTGGCACGGTCGAGGTCATTGGACGCGCCGGTCGAGACGTCGCCGAGGACGATGGCTTCCGCCACCCGTCCGCCGAGCAGCGTGACGAGTTCGTCCAGCATCTCGTTGCGGGACATGTACATCTTGTCTTCCTGCGGCGTCGACATCGTGTAACCGCCGGCAGAGCCGCGCGGGATGATGGAGACTTCGGTGACCGGGTCCTGCGTGTCGAGGTAATAGGTGGCCACCGCATGGCCGGCTTCGTGGAACGCGGTCAGACGGCGCTCCTTGTCGGTCACTTTGCGGGAACGTTTCTCGGCGCCCATCATGACTTTGACGGCCGCTTCCTTCAGTTCCTCGTTCCCGATGGCGTCTTTGTTTCTCTTGGCCGCCAGGAGAGCCGCTTCATTGAGGAGGTTCTCGAGGTCCGCGCCGGTAAAGCCGGTGGTGTTCTTCGCGACCTCGGACAGGTCGACTTCCGGAGCCAGCGGTTTTTCCTTGATGTGGACCTTCAGGATGGCCTCTCTCGCCTTGATGTCCGGGTAGCCGACATGGACCTGACGGTCGAAGCGGCCGGGTCTCATGAGGGCGGGGTCCAGGACGTCCGCGCGGTTCGTGGCGCCGATGAGGATAATGTTCTCCTCGGTCGTGAATCCGTCCATCTCGACCAGGAGCTGGTTGAGGGTCGTCTCACGCTCTTCGTTGCCGGTATAGAGGTCCGTGGCGCGTTTCCGGGCCAGGGCGTCGATCTCGTCGATGAAGACGATGGCCGGCGCGTTGGCCTTGGCCTGGGCGAACAGATCGCGGACACGGGCGGCGCCGACGCCGACAAACATCTCGACGAATTCGGAACCGGAGACCGAGAAGAACGGGACGCCCGCTTCCCCGGCCACCGCTCTCGCGAGCAGGGTCTTGCCGGTGCCGGGAGGGCCTACCATCAGGACACCCTTCGGCACACGGGCGCCGAGACGGGTGAACTTGTCGGGGTCTCTCAGGTATTCGACGATCTCTCTCAGTTCTTCCTTCTCCTCTTCTGCCCCGGCCACGTCGTCGAACGTCGCGGTGCGGTGGCTCTGGAGGGAGAACTTGGACTTCGTGAACTGCTGTCTTCCCTGGTCCTGGCGGATCTGCATCTGCTGCTGATTCTGAGACATGTTCCAAAGCGCGTTGTCGATGACCAGAAGCGTCGCGATGCCGCCGATGAGGGCAAAGTAGACCCAGTTCGGGATGCCGCGGGAGTAGTCCATGTCGATGGGCTCGTCCGGGTTCTCGTCATTGTGCTTCTTGACGAGTTTGTGGATGTCCTTCAGGAACAGCTGGGTATCCGGGACGATGGCGGAGCCGTAGGCGCCGGAATCCTTCCGCTGGAAGACGAGGTTGCGGCTGCTCATGTCGAGGTGGTAAGCGGAGACTTTCCCCTCCCGGAACAGACGCAGAAGGTCGGAGTATTTCAATTGTTTGCTCTGTGCGTAATCAAAGAACTTGAGCAGGCCGAGACCGGTCCCGGCGACTGTCAGGCCGGTGAAGCCCAGGTTTTCCATGGCTGCGGAAGCGCTGGAGTTCGGGTCTTTCAGCTGATCAAGAAACTTTCTGAATCGATTTTCGCTCAAAGTGCAGACACCTCTTTTCTAAATCAAAAACTACTATAGTATTAGATTGTGCAAAAGTCAATTTCTATTTCGTAAACACAGACAGAAAAAACGGAGTGTCCATTCAGACACTCCGGTCAGGTCGGAATTGTTCAGGCCTCTCCCCGCTCTACCTTCTCGACTTCGTCCATAATGAAATCGATGACTTCTTCCTGCGGGATGCCGAGGACGGTGCCAAACTCTTCATAGACGAGGTTCTCCGCGTGTTTCATGGCGTTCTCGTCGATGGTCCAGAGTTTCTTGCCTTCCTCTTTGCGTTCGACCTTGTGCTCGTAAAGGGCCTTGATGAGGAGCAGCAGCTCTCTGCGGTCGCCTTTTTCAAACACTTCGCTGTAGTACTCTCCGCGGACTTTGTTGTTGTCCTCCCAGGCCACTTCCTCGCCGGGCAGCGAGTGGATGATATCGAGGATCTCCTCTTTCGTCAGGATGTCCCGCATCTTCGAGATGAGCTCCTCGTTGTCGGAGGGTACGAACAGAGTGGAACCGGGGTTTCCCTGCGGTTTCAGGATGTAGTATTCCCGAATGACGCCGGCAAACTTTTCCTTTCGCTTGTCCGCCACGAGGCAAACGCCGTTGTCCCCGTAGATGACATATGAATTCAGCTCCAGCATGCTTTCCCCTCCCGTTTTCTCACCTGGGCGATATACGCATTTAACGTTGATATTATAGCACATTTTATACAAAAATGCCAGTTTCCTCTTGTCACAGTTCCACAGAAAAAACGACCCCGAAGCAATGCTTCGAGGTCGTTCTGATCGTTGTTTTTTGATTACTGGAGAATGATGATGCCGTGCTCTTCGCACTCGCGGATCATGTCTTCCGGCCATACCGAGACCTGGACTTCGCCCACATGGGCTTTCTCCAGCATGAACATGCAGACGCGGGACTGTCCGATGCCGCCGCCGATGGTCAGCGGCAGGGTGCCGTTCACGATGCCCTGGTGGAACGGGAACTGCAGGCGTTCTTCACAGCCCGCTTTTTTCAGCTGTTCCTGCAGGGACTCCGCGTCGACACGGATGCCCATGGAAGAGATCTCTTCCGCGCAGTTCAGGACTTCGTTCCAGAGGAGAAGGTCGCCGTTGAGTTTCCAGTCATCGTAGTCCGGAGCGCGGCCGTCGTGCTTCTGTCCGCTCTTCAGTACATCGCCGATCTGCATGAGGAACACGGTCCTCTTCTCCTCAACGATGCGGTCTTCCCGCTCTTTCGGAGTGAGGTCCGGGTACATGTCTTCGAGCTCCTGCGTCGTGATGAAGAAGACATTGGGCTCGATGGTGCGGTGCAGGTCCGGGTACTCGTTGTTCACGAATGCTTTCGTCGCAACCAGAGCGTTGACGATGCGCTGCACCGTCTCTTTGAGGAACTCCTCGTTGCGCTGGTCCTCGGTGATGACGCACTCCCAGTCCCACTGGTCGACATAGATGGAGTGGAGCGAATCGCACTGGTCGTCTCTGCGGATGGCGGACATGTTCGTGTACATGCCCTCGCCCGGGTCGAACCCGTAGCGGCCGAGAGCGGCGCGTTTCCACTTCGCCAGAGACTGGACCACCTGAGCGGTCCCGTCGATGTTCAGCATATCGAATTCGACTTTGCGCTCGACGCCGTTCAGGTCGTCGTTGATGCCGCTGGCCGCGGTGACGAACAGCGGGCAGGTGACGCGGCGAAGGTTCAGCGCATGCCGAATGTTCTTCTGAAACGCGTCGCGCGTGAATTCAACAGCAGTCTGGGTCTCCTTCGGAGACAGTTTGGCGACATAACCTTCCGGGAAGATCAGTCCTTCATACATGTTCTTATACACATCCCTGTGCCTTCATGGCCTCTGCGACCTTCAGGAAACCGGCAATGTTGGCACCAGCCATGTAGTTGCCTTCGAGGCCGAATTCTTTGGAAGCAGAGTCACAAGCGGCGAAAATATCTTTCATGATGTTCTTCAGTTTATCATCGACTTCCTCAAAAGTCCAGCCATAACGGATCGAGTTCTGGGACATTTCCAGACCGGAGACCGCAACACCGCCGGCATTGGCCGCTTTGGCCGGGCCGTAGAGCATGTTGTTGGCGAAGTAAACTTCGATGGCTTCCGGAGTGGAAGGCATGTTCGCGCCTTCGCAGACACAGTAGCAGCCGTTGGCGGCAAGAGCCTTCGCGGCAGCTTCGTCGATCTCGTTCTGAGTGGCGCACGGAAGAGCGATGTCGCAGGGAGTGGTCCAGACGCCGCTGCAGCCTTCATGGTACTCGGCATCCGGATGGGTGCTGACGTACTCTTTGATGCGCTTTCTCTCGACTTCCTTCAGCTGCTTGACACAGTCGAGGTCGATGCCGTTCTTATCGACGATGTAGCCGTTGGAGTCGGACATGGTGATGACTTTGGCGCCGAGAGCGGTCGCTTTCTCGACGGCATAGATGGCAACGTTGCCGGAGCCGGAGATGCAGACGGTCTGGCCCTCAAAGGACTTGCCGTTGGCTTTCAGCATTTCGTTGCAGAAATAGCAGAGGCCGTAACCGGTGGCTTCGGTCCTGGTGAGAGAGCCGCCGAAGGTGAGGCCTTTACCGGTGAGGACGCCGGTGAATTCGTTGCGCAGTCTCTTGTACTGGCCGAACATGTAAGCGACCTCACGGGCACCGGTGCCGATGTCGCCGGCGGGAACGTCGGTGTCAGCGCCGATATGTTTGGAGAGTTCAGTCATGAAGCTCTGGCAGAAACGCATGACTTCGGCGTCGGACTTGCCCTTCGGGTCGAAGTCGGAACCGCCCTTGCCGCCGCCCATGGGAAGGGTGGTCAGGGAGTTCTTGAAGATCTGCTCAAAGCCAAGGAACTTGATGATGCCGAGGTAAACAGACGGATGGAGACGGATGCCGCCTTTGTAGGGGCCGATCGCGGAGTTGAACTGAACGCGGAAACCGCGGTTGACCTGGACTTTGCCATTGTCATCGATCCACGGCACGCGGAAGATGATCTGTCTTTCGGGCTCGACGATGCGCTCGAAAACGCCGGCTTCGACGAGGTCGGGGCGGGCATCGGCGACCGGGTCGAGAGACTCAAAGACCTCGGTGACGGCCTGGATGAACTCCGGCTGGTCAGCGTCGCGTTTTTTGACGGTCTCGAGTACTTCGATAAGATGTTTGTTCTTCATAACTTTCAGACTCCATTCTTTTTCATTATTGTAAGTGACTTACTTGACAGAACAAAAAAACAAGCGGCAAAACGAGACAGTCCCCTCCCCGGGAACTGCGACGCCTTTGCCGCTTTCGCAGAGTATTATATATGCAAAATAAGTGATTGTCAACTTTCATTTTCCCCTTTCCCCGAAAAAACACTTTGGCGATTTAAAGTGCCCCGCAAGACCGCATGACAACGCGAAAAGTGAGCCGTAACTCACCGCCTTTCGTACATCGCCCCATGAAAAACGGGGTTGCAAAATGAAAAAGCGGAAGCTATACTGTTTTTGTAAATATATATCACTTTTTACCAGGTGAGCAATGGAGTTCATTTGCGTCACGGGTCAAGTGCCCCCTGAACGCAGGTGGGCTTTTTCTTTTGTGTGTTTGTCAGGAAGGAGTTACCCCATGAATACGAAATATATCTTTGTGACCGGCGGCGTCGTGTCGGGCCTCGGCAAGGGCATCACCGCGGCGTCTCTCGGCCGGCTTTTGAAGGCCAGGGGCTACAAGGTGGCCTCGCAGAAGCTCGACCCCTATATCAACGTCGACCCCGGCACCATGAGCCCGTACCAGCACGGCGAAGTGTACGTGACGGAAGACGGCGCCGAGACGGACCTCGACCTCGGCCACTATGAGCGGTTCATCGACGAGGACCTCAACAAGTTCTCGAACCTCACGACCGGCAAGGTCTACTGGAACGTCCTCAACAAGGAGCGCCGCGGCGAGTACCTCGGCCAGACGGTGCAGGTCATCCCCCACATCACGAACGAGATCAAGGACTTCATCTACGCGGTCGGCGACCACTCCGAAGCGGACGTCGTCATCACGGAGATCGGCGGCACCATCGGCGACATCGAGTCCCAGCCGTTCATCGAGGCCATCCGACAGGTGTCCCTGGAAGTCGGTCCCGAGAACTGCTGCTTCATCCACGTCACCCTCGTCCCCTTCCTCTCCGGTTCGGACGAGCACAAGACCAAGCCGACCCAGCACTCCGTCAAAGAGCTGCAGGGCATGGGCATCCATCCGAACTTCATCGTGCTGCGCTGCGACAAGCCGCTGGAACCCGGCATCTTCCAGAAGATCGCCATGTTCTGCAACGTCCCGGCCGAGCACGTCATCGAGAACCGGACGGTCCCGGTCCTGTATGAGGCACCCGTGATGCTCGAAAAGAGCGGCTTCTCCCGCCTCGTCTGCCTCGACCTCGGGCTCGACCCACACGAGCTGGAACTCGACGAGTGGAAAGAGATGGTCGACCGCATCAAGAGCGCGTCGAAGAACGTGACCATCGGCATCGTCGGCAAATACGTCCAGCTCCATGACGCTTACCTCTCCGTGGCGGAAGCCCTGCGGCACGCCGGCTACGAGTGCGGCGCCCACGTGGACATCGAATGGATCGACTCCGAGAGCGTCACCCCTGAGAATGCGGGCGATGTACTGGCAAAGTGCGACGGCATCGTCGTCCCCGGCGGCTTCGGCAACCGCGGCATCGAAGGAAAGATCGCCACGGCCGAGTACTGCCGGACGCACAACCTCCCCTACCTCGGCATCTGCCTCGGCATGCAGATCGCGGTCATCGAGTTCGCGCGGCACGTCTGCGGCCTGGAAGGCGCCAACTCCGGCGAGTTCGACGAGGACTCCAAACACAAGGTCATCGACTTCATGCCGGACCAGTACAAGGAGATCCGCAAGGGCGGCACCCTGCGGCTCGGCGCGTACCCCTGCGTCATCGCGGAAGGCTCCCAGATGGCGAAGTGGTACGGCAAGGCAGAGATCCGGGAGCGGCACCGCCACCGCTACGAGTTCAACAACGATTACCGCGACGTGCTCGCCGACGCCGGGCTGGTCCTGTCCGGGCGCTCGCCGGACGACCTCATCATCGAGACCGTCGAAGTGCCGGAGAACGACTTCTATATCGGCGTCCAGTACCACCCCGAGTTCAAGTCCCGGCCGACCAGCGCGCACCCGCTGTTCAAAGGCCTGGTGAGCACGGCGCTGAAGAACTCCTGACCGGCCCTTCTCACACAGACCGGCACCCCAACGATCATTCCATTTGCTAACCACAGCAAACTTGTATTTGTCGAGCGTTCCAAGATTTCATATGCGCCCTTCGGGTGTGGGTGCCAGCGGCTTGCAGCGCCGTCAAGGGGCCCGCTCGCTCCGCGACAGGCAACCACCCAACTCGTTGCCTGCCCTTGACCGCACTTCCACCCGCCGGCATAGGGCAAACAACAGGCCAAAGGGGCACTCCGGCCCTTCGGCCTGCAGGAAACCATGTGCGCGTTAATGTGTTCTGATGGAAAAGCAACCCTTTTCCTCGATAT
>JAZOTY010000059.1:0-33316 GCA_045657845.1 Acutalibacteraceae bacterium
AACACCGCAACGTCTACCGCATCCACTGCGGCGATGCACTGCTCCTCTCTAAACGCCCGGACACCGGCATGCTCGCCGGCCTCTACGAGTTCCCGAACGACCTCCTGGAGAATACCGCCGACAAGGCAAAGAAGAATCCTCCGGAAAAGCTCACAAAAAAACAGATCGCCGAACTCTCACGGAAAGCGTTGGACCGGTTCCTTTCGGACAACGACCTGACTCCGGTCTTCATCTTCCCGCTGCCGGCGGCGAAACATATCTTCTCCCACGTCGAGTGGCACATGACCGGTTACGGCATCGAGGGCGCGTCCTTTGACGCCCTGCCTTCGGATGCCGTCCCCGATCCCGACCCCGCCTGCAAAACGCTGTTCGTCAGTCCGCTCTCCGAGCTGGACCGCTACTCTATCCCGAACGCCTTCGACGCATTCAAGTTCTAAATACAAAAACCCCTGTCAGAGCATCTGCTCCGACAGGGGTTTTCTTTTTTTAGTGGTATGACGGCGTTTCTGTGTGTCTTTTCGCGTTCAGTTCTCTTCCGCGAAGAAGTCTCTCTTGTTGAAGGCGGCGGTCATGAAGCGCCATGCGGCTTTCTTCGTGGTGAGCCACGCGATGTAGTCGTCCTGCTTCTTCGCCTTGACGTTCTTCACCATGCCGTTGACGAGGAACTTCGCCACGACATCGGGGTAGTCACCGAGGATGTTGTAGACCTTCTTGGTCCGCTCTTCAAGTTCCATCTCCTTGCCGTCGCCGAGCGGGTGGGTGATGAAGTTCGTGATCATGATGCCGGGGTTCAGGCGGCCGACCTGGACCGGAGTGTCCGTCTTTTTGAGTTCGGTCGCGAGTCCGCGGACAAGGTACTGGACACCCTTCTTGGACGCGCCGTATGCGGTGAGGCCGAGCTGGGTGGCGTCGTCCGCGCCGAAGCCCTCGATGCAGTAGACACAGCCGTGGCCCTGCTCTTTCATGTGAGCGATGGCGACCTTGCTGCCGTAGATGGCGCCTTTCAGATCGATGTCTACGAGGAGGTCGATGGTCTTCTGCTCAAGGTCCCACAGAGGTACCATGGGCTGGTTGACGCCAGCGTTGTTGACCCAGACGTCGACACCGCCGAACGCTTTGGCGGAAGCGGTCCAGAGTTTCTCGAGGTCTTCGAGTTTGGTGACGTCGCAGGGCGTCGCGAGGACCATACCTTTTTTCGGTGCGAGCTTTTTGAGCTCGGCCTCGGCCTTCTTCAGTGCGTCCTTATTGACGTCGCAGATGCTGACATTGTACTTGTGCGCCAGGAATCGTTTTGCCATCTCGAACCCGAGTCCTCGGGCGGAACCGGTGATGACCGCTGTTTTGTTCATATCGATTTCTCCTTTTGGAAAGAGTTCCTTATGTTTAGCAAGTCTTATTATAACACTTCTCAGAAACTTTCAAGTACCATATCCCACCAAACTGAAATTTGTGCGCCCGCGCACACCATTCGACGCAGGCGGGTGCAGTGAACGGTTCGAGAGCCCGGGCATTGGCAGCCGAACTCCGAACCTGCGGCGTCCACCATCCCGCCTGCTGAACGTTTCTCCTGGCAATAATCAGACACGAATTGCTCTATTGTGAAATGTGTATGATGATTTTTCGTCGGAATTGTCCCAAAACGAGCTGAACATCATCCACCAATTGCGATATCAAAAGATGTGGATGATTATTTTGATCCTTCTGCTCGGCTGTTCCAGCAAAAAGTCATACACCAGGAGCGAAATCGGAGGATGTGGTTGACTATTATGCAGAAACCACTTCGAGACTCCCATAAAACGTCAACCACCAACTGTGATATCAGGAAATGTGGATGACTTTTACCAAAAAAATGCAAAGATATCGCCTCAAAATGATAATCGCATTTACAGGAGAAGCTGATTGCGATCAATCATCTGCTTCCCTCACACTTCCAGCCCCGGCATTTCCCGAAAAAGCAACCGTAAAATGCATTTTGGGGAATTAGGGTTGCTCTTTTCAAGGCTTTTTCCTATGCGTTTCTCAGAAAAGGCAACTGCAAAATGCATTTTGGGGAATTTAGGTTGCTTTTTGGCAAGAGACAAGGATGTACCTCAGGAAAAAAGCAACCCTAATAGGTGTTTTCGGGAAATGCGGTTGCCTTTTCACCGAAACCCAGGTTGTTTCTCCGAAAAAAGGCAACCGCAAAAGCGGATATCGAGGAAAAGGGTTGCTTTTCCATCAGAACACATTAACGCGCACATGGTTTCCTGCAGGCCGAAGGGCAGACCTGTCCTTTGGCCTGTTGTCTGCCCTATGCCGGCGGGTGGAAGTGCGGTCAAGGGCAGGCAACGCAGTGAGTGGTTGCCTGTCGCGGAGCGAGCGAGCCCCTTGACGGCACTGCAAACCGCTGGCACCCACGCCCGAAGGGCAAAGTTCTAAAGCTTGGCAAATAGAAGTTTGGCGGGATTTGTGAAGGTGAGGTGAGAGAGCTAGAGACATGAAAAAGACCTGCAGAAACATCTGCAGGTCTTTGGTTTTCCGTGGTCAGCGCCGCGTGCGCCAGTACTTGCGGGAGCGGTGGCGGCGGCGGGATTCGCGCCTTCTCTGGTAAGAGGACTTTCTGCCGCGGACCAGTTCGGTGTTGACGCCGCGCAGGGCTCCGCCGCCCTCGACGTCGTGCTGGATGCGGATCATGTTGAGGTTCGAGTCCTTCTGCTGTTTCTTCCGGACGCGCCGCCAGAGGAGCAGGGCGATGAGCAGGAGCAGGACGGCCAGCGCCGCGATGCGGACGCTCCAGTAGCCGAAGCCCTTCTTCACATAGTACCAGATGGTGGCAGGCCAGCTGCGGTGGACTTCTTCGGAAGCGGCGAGGTCGACGGTCGTCAGCTCTTCGCCGGCATAGAGGACCTTCGCTTTGCCGATCTTGTCGCCGGGCTTGATGGGTGCCAGGAGTTCTTCCGGCACCGTCTCGGGGATGAGTTCGATCGAGATGCCCGAAGAGTCAATGCTGGACGGGATGAGGGCCTGGACTTCCTGTGCCGGGACCAGGGTCACCTTGTCCTTCTTCCGGCCGAGTTTGACATCGACCTGCGCGACTTTGTCCTTCGGGGAGGCGACCGGCGTCAGTTTGATGTTGTCGAACACCCATTTATAGGCGCGGATGGTCTCGTTGAACGCCGTGTTGCCGCCAGAGTAGGTCCGGTTCTTCCAGCCTTCGGCGCCCTGGATGATGATCGTGAGGTATGTGTACCCGTTCTGGGACGCGTAAGAGGCCAGGCAGTAGCCCGCTTCCGCGGTAGTGCCGGTCTTGATGCCCATGCAGGGCGTGTAGCTGTAGAAAGAACCCTGGGTCAGCAGCGAGTTCGTGTTGGTGTACTTGGTCTCGCCCCGCTTGTTGGTCGGCGCCATCGTGTAGACGGGCGTGCCGACGATCTTCGTGAAGATGTCGTTCTTCAGGGCATGGCGGATGATGGTGGCGAGGTCTTTGGCGGTGGTGTAATGACCTTCCGCGTCAAGACCGTGGGGGTTCAGGTAATGAGTATCCTTACAGCCGAGTTTCGCGGCGTAGGCGTTCATCTCTTCGACGAACGCGGCGGTGTTGCCGTCGAACTCATGGGCCAGGATGACGGCGGCCTCGTTCGCGCTGTAGACCAGCATGAGGTACAGGAGCTGCTCCACCGTGAGCTGTTCCCCGTCGACCAGTCCGGCCGTGGAACTGTTGGTGCCCTTGAGTTCGTCGAGCTCTTCCTGTGTGACGGTGCAGACACGCTGCAGGTCGTCCGCTTTCTCGAGGACGACCATGGCGGTCGTGATCTTCGTCAGAGACGCCATCGGCGTCCTCTTTTCCGCATTCTTGTTGAAAATGACCGTTCCCTGGTCGAGACTCTCCATGTACACGACGTCGGATTCGAATTCGACTTCCGCGTTATAGGCCGCGTGTGCCGGCAGGATCGGAATGAGAGTCACAAGAAGCGCCAAAACTATCGGGAGGATATACAGTTTTTTTAACGCTTTTTCCATAGACAATCCCCTCTGGAATATTGTATTATTAACGGAGTATTATAAGTATAACAGATTATTCACAAAAATAAAGTGAATCAGTACGATATTTGGAGGGAACACCTTTGGTATATGTGACCGGCGATATGCACGGCGATTTTGAACGGTTCAAACTGCCTGCCATGAAGAAACTCAAGAAGGGCGATACACTCATCATCTGCGGAGATTTCGGCTTCCTCTGGGACGGCTCCAAGGAAGAAGAGAAGATCCTGGAAAAGCTCAGCGAGAAAAAATTCAACATCTGCTTCGTCGACGGCACACACGAAAACTTTGAGATGCTGAACAGCTTCCCCGTCAGCGAATGGAACGGCGGTAAGGTCCACCACATCATTGGCAGTGTCTACCACCTCATGCGCGGTCAGATCTTCAATATCGACGGCCTGCGCATCTTCACGATGGGCGGCGGCGAGAGCCCCGACGTGGACATCCGCATCGCGAACGACACATGGTACCCGGAAGAGAGCCCCTCTCAGCAGGAACTCATCGAGGGCGCCGAGAACATGGCCACCTACAACAACATCGTGGACATCGTCATCACTCACGAGCCGTCCGCGAAAGTGAAAGAATTCCTGCAGATGCAGTTCACCGAAAAGTCCCGTGTCACGCTGCTCAACACCTACTTTGAAGAGCTGGCCGGCGCCGTCGACTACCGCAAATGGTACTTCGGCAGCCTGCACATGGACAAACACATCTCGGCCACGCAGGTCGCCGTCTTCACGAACGTCCTCGAGGCCTGGACGGGCAAACCCATCTAACGTGGATCGCCAGAAAGAAGGCATTTTTCCTACATGAAACAAGTCAAAGGAACGCCGGTAAAACCCCATTACGGCGGAGACTTTGCCACCGTCAAGCCCTTTGCGAAGGACCAGACCATCCCCGCCATCTGCGCCGCAGTCGCTGTGCTGCTGGTCCTGGTGCTCATCCTGCTCTTTGGCCAGTCCCGCTCCGCGCAGACAGCCACCGTGGGCGATGCACCGACCGTGAAGCAGACCCAGGCGAAAGAGGCCGTCACCCAGAAGGGCGGCGCCGTCGACGTCCCGTCGAACAAGAACGACTACAACGTCGACAGCACGGTCATCATCCAGGGCAACCGGGCGATGGAGATCTTCACCGTCTCCCAGAGGTGGCTGACCCGCTACGGCGAGAACATCAACACCTTTGCCGCCACCGTTCCCAACTCTCACGTCTACGTCCTCCTCGCCCCCACCTCGGTCGAGTTCTACGGACCGGACGACTACAAAACGAAAAACCATCTGTTCGAGACCGCCATCGACTATGCCTACACGCCGATGAAAGCCGCGAACATCACCGCCATCGACTGCCGGGACACACTGGCCCGGCACGTGGATGAATACATCTTCCTGCGGACGGACCACCACTGGACCGCCACCGGCGCCTACTACGCCTACACCACGTTCTGCAAGGCGGCAGGCCTCACGGCTCCGAAGCTCTCGGAGTACAAGTCCGGTGAGATCGAAGGCTTCGTCGGAAGCCTCTACAGCAAGACCCAGGAGGCTGTCCTCAAGAACGCGCCCGACACCGTGACGTACTACTTCCCCCTGACCGAGTCCACCGGACACGCCTACAATACGGCGGAACTCACCGGCGGCCGGAACGCAAAAGTCGTCAACCCGACAGTGTCCTCGAAGTACGCCTACCTGTGCTTCATCGAAGGCGACAACCCCATCCTGAAATACGACACCGCCAACAAAAACGGCAAGTCTATCCTGATGGTCAAGGAGAGCTACGGCAACGCGTTCGCGCCGTTCCTGACCGACAACTACGAAACCGTGTACATCGTCGATCCGCGGAAAGTGGATCTGAACCTCTCGTCGTTCGTCAAACAGCACGGCATCGACGACGTTCTCTTCCTGAACTACGCGTTCGCCCCCTCGAACCCGACTTACCGCAACGCATTTGAAAAAATGCTCGGTGTTCAGTAAACCCCGTATTGAATGAAAAGGAGCTCGAACATGAAACGCACAAAGAAGATCATCGCCCTGTTACTGGCCGTGATGATGCTCATCTGCTGCACCGCCGTCGCGTCCTTCGCGGCGACCAAGAAAAAGACGTACTCGAAGTACGACTACAACAAAGACGGGAAAGTCATCTATACCGTCCTGGGCGACTCCATCGCCGCCGGCTATTCCCTGCCCGGTTTCTACGAAGACACCAAGTGGAAAGCCGAATGGCCGGTCGACCCCGGCTCCTACCCGGAATGGGTGGGTAAGGCCCTCGGCGCCAAGCGCACCTATCAGGACGCTCACATCGGCCTGCGCTCCACCGACCTTCGCTACCTCCTCTGTGAGGACTACCTCGGTGACATCGCCGTCGGCTGGAGAGTCCCGACCGTAGACAACTATCGTACCGTTGATCAGGCCGGTCTCGCCACCGTGCGGAAGCAGTACCTCAACCACATCAAGAAGGCCGACGTCATCACGCTGAACATCGGCATCAACGACCTCACCATCCCGAGCGGCATCCTCGACAACGTCCAGCTAGAGAACTTCAATCTCCTTCTGGCGTTCTGGGGCGATATGCTGAACAACGCTTACAAACTGGCGGACAACGCCGTCTACATGGCGCAGGTCTCCACCCTGCTCATCGGCTTCTACCGCAACTATGTCTCGAACTTCAACGCCATCGTCACGAAGATCAAAGAGATCAACCCGACCGCGAAGCTCCTCGTCATCGGCTACTATAACGCCGCGCAGGACGCGTTCGTCAAGGGCGCTCTGCCGGTCGACATCGGCGCGCTCGTCACGCCGTTCATCGACCTCTTCAACAGCCACGCCGCCGGCGCTGCCGCGGGCAACGGCTACACCTACGTGAAGATGGAACACATCGACACCCTGTTCTGCGACCGCAACTCCCCCGGGTACCTCAACGACAACCACCCGACGGCTTACGGACACAAACAGATGGCCGATATCATCATGGCGGCCATCAACGCCTGACGTACATCGCCAAAACACACACCGGACGGCTCCCCGGAGCTGCCCGGTGTTTTCTGTTGCCCGAAACTTGCTTTTTTCCGTAAACTCTGCTATTACTGATTTAGAAACCAACGCTTTGGAACATGAACCAAGGAGGGCTCTTTATGAAACGGATCCTGAAATACCTGTCCGCCGTGCTGGCGGTCGTTCTCGTGTGCAGCGTCCTCGTGACGACGCTGGTCGCCTGCACGCCGTCGAACGCGGCCTCGAACCTGGCCATCGCGAAACCGGTCTACCCGGAAGCGGTCAAGGCCCCGGGCGAAGGCGCCTCGGACAAAGATTATGAAACGTACCAGGCTTACAACGACAAGCGGCTCGAAGCCGGCAAAGGCAACCCGAAGGCGATGAAGGCCTTCTACAAGAAGACGCTGGCCCAGGTCCTCGGCGCGAGCAAGGCAGCCGGGAGCGACTCGGGCAAGAACGCGGTCTACTCCCCCGTCAACGTCTACCTGGCGCTCGCCATGCTGGCGGAGACCACGGACGGCAACAGCCGTCAGCAGCTCCTCGACCTGCTCGGCGAAAAGAGCATCTCTTCGCTCCGCAAACGGGTGCAGAACCTCTTCACCGCCAACTATCAGGACGACGGGGAATGCACGAGCCTCCTCGCCAACTCCCTGTGGCTGAACGAGACCCTCCGGTACAACCAGAAGACCCTCGACACCCTCGCGAAAAAGCACTACGCTTACTCCTTCGCCGGGAAACCCGGTTCGAAAGAGATGAACAAGGCGCTGCAGGGCTGGATCAACGAGCAGACCCACGACCTTCTGAAAGACCAGGCCGCGAGTCTCGAGCTGGACCCCTCGACAGTCCTCGCACTCGTCTCCACCATCTACTACAAAGCCATGTGGGCCGAGACGTTCGACAAGGAGGCCACCGACAAGAAGACGTTCCACGTCCCCACCGGAGACAAGAAGGTCGACATGATGCACCTCGTCGAGAGCTTCCCCTACTACACCGGCAAGAACTTCGAAGCCGTCGCGCTGCCGCTGCGCAACAGCGGTTCCATGTGGTTCTTCCTGCCGAAGAAGGGCGTGACGCCCGCGAAACTCGCGTCTGACTCGGAAGTGCTGAGCCTGCTCACCGACACCGAGAACTACCAGAACGCCTCTTTCCCGCAGGTCACGCTGAGCCTCCCGAAGATGGATGCCGTCTCCGACACGGACCTCATCAAGGACCTCAAGAAACTCGGCGTCACGGACATCTTCGGCAGCGGCGGGAACTTCTCCCCGCTGATGGAAGACGCCGCGAAGATCTTCGTCTCTCAGATCGAGCATGCCGCCCGCGTCAAGACCGATGAGGACGGCGTCGAAGCCGCGGCGTTCACCGCCATCGTCCTGTCGAAGGCCGCCCTGCCGACGCAGCGCGTCACCTTCACGGTCGACCGCCCGTACTACTTCGCGATCACCGGGTTCACCGGCGACCTGCTCTTCACGGGCGTCGTGAACGACCCGGCCGCAACGGCCTGAGCCAGAGACACGGACAGGTCCGAATGAAACAGAAACAAGAAAACTCCCCCGGAGCTTCCGGGGGAGTTTTTATGTTGTGGTTTAGACTTTTTTGACGCCGAGGACCGCGTCGTTGCCGTTGATCTTCCAGTCTTTGGAGAGGGCAGCGCCGGGTTCATCTGCGTCGGCGAGGGTCTCGCCGACCTTGACGGCGTCCGCAAGGACGTCCTTCGTAAAGACGGCTTCGTTGTCGGCGACGACAGCCTTGACGGCGTCAGAACCGTCGACATACAGCGCGATGTGGTCGGTGACCTCAAAGCCCGCGTCTTTCCGCATGGTCTGGACCTTGGAGATGACTTCTCTCATGAGGCCTTCCGCTTCCAGTTCGGGAGTCAGGACCGTGTCGAGAGCGACGGTGACGCCGCCTTCGGACAGGGTGTAGAGGCCTTCCTGCTGGACCGCTTCGACGAGGAGGTCTTCCTCCGCGAGGCGTACATCGCCCGTGGAAAGGGTCAGGGTCAGGAACCCGGTGGAGTCGAGTTCCGCCTTGGCGGCAGAGCCGTCTTCGATGTTCTGGAGCGCGGTACGGACCTCACCCAGCTGTTTGCCGAACTTCGGACCGAGGGTGCGCATCTGCGGTTTGAACGCGTAGGAGACCAGCGCGGAGTCGTCTTCGACGAACTCGACGGCCTTGACGTTCAGCTCGTCTTCGATGATCTCGACATAGAAGTCGGAGAGCGCGTGGTCCGCCTTGACGAACATTTTGGCAAGGGGCTGCCGGTTCTTCCGGTTGGAGCCGTTGCGGCAGGCGCGGCCGAGGGTGACGATGGCGAGGACTTCGTCCATGTCCGCCTCGAGTTCGGGGTCGATCCAGCTCTCGTTCACTTCGGGGAAGGAGCAGAGGTGGACGGACTCCGGCGCGTCCTTATCGACGTTGCAGACGAGGTTGCGATAGATCTCTTCCGTCATGAAGGGGATCATCGGGGCGGCGGCCTTCGCGGTCGTGACCAGGGCGGTGTACAGCGTCATATAGGCGTTGATCTTGTCCTGGGTCAGTTCCTCGGACCAGTAGCGGGAGCGGCCGCGGCGGACGTACCAGTTGGAGAGGTCGTCCACGAACTTCTCGATGTACGCGGCGGCTTCCGGAATACGGTAGTTGTCGAGGTTCTCGTCGACGCCCTTGACCATGGAGTTCAGCTTGGACAGACACCACTTGTCCATGACGGACAGCTTGTCGTAGTCGAGCGTGTACTTCGTCGGGTCGAACTCGTCGATGTTCGCATAGAGGACGTAGAACGCGTAGGTGTTCCAGAGCGTGCCGAGGATCTTTCTCTGCGCTTCGGTGACCGCGCGGCCGGAGAACCGGTTCGGGAGCCACGGAGCGGAGTTCGTGTAGAAGTACCAGCGGATGGCGTCGGCGCCGTAGGTGTTCAGGGCCTCCATCGGGTCGACGGCGTTGCCCTTGGACTTCGACATCTTCTGACCGTCCTCATCCTGGACGTGGCCGAGGACGATGACGTTCTTGTACGGAGCCTTGTTGAAGAGCAGGGTGCTGATCGCCAGAAGGGAATAGAACCAGCCGCGGGTCTGGTCGACGGCTTCAGAGATGAAGTCCGCCGGGAACTGGGACTCGAAGAGTTCCTTGTTCTCGAAGGGATAGTGATGCTGGGCGAACGGCATGGAGCCGGAGTCGAACCAGCAGTCGATGACTTCGGGGACTCTCTGCATCTCGCCGCCGCAGTCCGGGCACCGGAGCTTCACGCGGTCCACATAGGGACGGTGGAGTTCGATGCCGTCCGGGCAGTCGATGCCTTTTTCTTTCAGTTCCGCGATGGAACCGACGCAGTCTCTGCAGCCGCAGTCCGGGCACTCCCAGATGTTGAGCGGGGTACCCCAGTAGCGGTCGCGGGACAGGCCCCAGTCCTGGACGTTCTCGAGCCAGTTGCCGAACCGGCCTTCGCCGATGCTGGGCGGGATCCAGTTGATGGTGTTGTTGTTGCGGACGAGGTCGTCGCGGACGTCGGTCATCTTGATGAACCAGGACTCTCTGGCGTAGTAGATGAGCGGCGTGTCGCAGCGCCAGCAGAACGGGTAGTTGTGCTCGAACTTCGGCGCGTCGAACAGCTTGCCTTCCTTCTCGAGGTCCTGCAGGACCGGCAGGTCGGCATCTTTGACGAAGAGGCCGGCGTACGGGGTCTCTTCCTTCATGTGACCGGCTTCGTCGACCATCTGGATGAAGGGCAGGTCGTAGTCCCGGCCCACACGGCCGTCGTCTTCACCGAAGGCGGGCGCGATGTGGACGATGCCGGTACCGTCGGTCATGGTGACGTAGGAGTCGCAGGTGACGAAGAAGCCCTTCTTGCGCTGTTTGTCGGCAATGGCCTGCTCGAAGGGGTACAGCGGCTCATACTCTTTGTATTCGAGGTCGGTGCCCTGGAAGCGCTCCAGCACTTCATAGGCGGGGTTGCCGTTCTCCGCGAGTTTCCCGAGGACGGTGTCGCAGAGTTCGGTGGCGATGTAGTAAGTGTAGCCGTCGGCCGCCTTGACCTTGACGTACTCGTCGGTCGGGCTCACGCAGAGCGCGACGTTGGAGGACAGGGTCCAGGGCGTCGTGGTCCAGGCGAGGAAGTAGGCGTCCTCATCTTTGACCTTGAAGCGGACGATGGCGGAACGCTCTTTGACGTCCTTGTAGCCCTGCGCCACTTCGTGGGAGGACAGCGGCGTGCCGCAGCGGGGGCAGTACGGGACGACCTTGAAGCCCTTGTAGAGGAGGCCGCGGTCGTAGATCGTTTTGAGGGCCCACCACTCGGACTCGATGAAGTCGTTCTCGTAGGTGACATAGGGGTTGTCCATGTCGGCCCAGAAGCCGACGACTTTGGAGAAGTCTTCCCACATGCCCTTGTACTGCCAGACGGACTCTTTGCACTCGGCGATGAACGGCTCCAGACCGTACTCCTCGATCTGCTCTTTGCCGTCGAGGCCGAGCTTCTTCTCGACTTCGATCTCAACGGGCAGGCCGTGGGTGTCCCAGCCGGCTTTCCGGGGGACGAAATTGTACTTCATGGTGCGGTAACGCGGGATCATGTCCTTGATGACACGGGTCAGCACGTGACCGATGTGCGGTTTGCCGTTCGCGGTGGGCGGACCGTCGTAGAAGACGTAGGAAGGACGGCCGTCCTGCTCCTCGGTCTTCTCGAAGATGTGCGCGTCTTCCCAGAACTGCGCCACTTCATGCTCGCGTTCGACGAACTTGAGGTCCGTCGACACTTTGTCGTATAAAGGCATTGCGTTTGACTCCTTTCACCGGCGTCATTGGCCGCCGGCACTAAAAAAGCTCCGTCCTGCGCAAACAGGACGAAGCTCGTACTTCGTTTGTAACCACCTATTTCGCGTCATACCAACATATGAGCCCCGGGTAACGGCGGGTGCCGGCGGTGCTTACTTGCGGCGATGTACCGCTCGCGTTCAGCATGCGACTCGGGAGTGATGTTCAGACTGCGGCTTCCGCGTGCCGGGCTCTCACCGCCCCCGTGCTCGCTCCTTTTGCCTCCGCACTGCAGACCTACTGTCTCCGTCGACGTCTTTAAAAGGTTTATTTACTTATAATACGCGAAATAGTGTATCATTTTTGTTTTTCTGCGTCAACCGCTAGATATTGGGGTCAGCCGTTGCCGAGCAGAGCCCCGATGAGCAGCTGTACGATGTTGGTGGACGGGATGCCGTTCGCGATGGACGACCAGTCCTCGGCGCCCGGACGGACCTTGTTGGCGTCGGTGATGACGAAATCGACGTCGGTCGGGAAGTTTTTGTCCTTCGTCAGGGAGTCCATCGTCTTCAGCAGGAACTGGTTGAAGTCCTTCGCCAGTTTGGGCACGGTGACGTAGCTCACATGGGCCGCACCGAAGAGGCCGTGGTAGAGGACATCCACCGCGGGGCCCTGGATGAGCTGGGTGTCGGTGAGCCGGTTGACGCCGTCCCCGACGAGGACCGCGAGGTCTTTCGACAGGGTGTCGGCGATCGCCGCCAGGATCCTGCCGTCTTTCACATTCTGCCGCGCCTCTTTGAACCAGGCGGGGTCGGAGCCGTGGTCCAGACCGGCCAGGTGTTTCTGATGGGCGTAGTTGACCGCCTCGATGAGACAGTGCTTGCCGTCATCGGTGACGGGCATGTTCATGAGGTCCGGGATGAGTTTGTCGATCGCGGTGTCCAGAGCCTTCGGATAGCTGCTGCCGAGCGCTTCGCCGAGGGCCTCCTTCAGGATGGTCGTGATGACATCCGCGCGGAAGCCTTTCGTCTTGGAAAACGCGGTCATATCCGGGATGTCGGCGAAGGCCCCGGTCTGGGGATCGGTGTGTGCAATGCTCAGGTTCTGGATGGTGGTCCCTTTGACCCGCTCCTTTACGGCGTTGTCCGTCTCCGCGGAGCCGGAGCTGTCCCGGATGAACTGGACCGCCCGCATGGGACACGGGTAGGTGATGGAGGAACCGGTCTCGATGTCGTAAATGGTATTGCCGGCCTCCGTCGTCATGACGGAGACGTCCTGGGAGTGGTAGTGCCCGGTGAAGACATAGTGCATGCCGGCATCCGCCAGTTTCGCGGAGACCGTCTGGTAGTCGTCGACGAGGAAGTCGCCCATGATCGTGGGCTGCTGGGTGAAATGGGCAACGATGCCGTGATGCATCATGCCGATGACCGTGTCACCGCGTTTGACTGCCCTCTTCGTCTGTTTCAGCGCCCACTGCAGGACATCGTCCTGGATGGCGCCCCGGGTCTCGTGCTCGTTCGTTCCGTCCGAGGTCGTGTCTGCCGTATAGCAGTTCGAGTCGAGGACGATGAGCGTGAACCCCTTCGCCGGGCGGGCGACGTAAGAGAGCCCGTAGGTCTCCTTGACCGTCTTGTCCTGCCAGGTGATATCGTCATAGATCTTGCGGAAATCCTGCGGGGTCGTCTTCTTCGCGGGGACCGCCTTTCCGTCCGGCGTGTTGAACTCTTTGCCGTCCGAGTTGTTGATGTCGTGGTTGCCGTTGATGACATAGACTTTCAGCTTCGGCATATCCTTCTTCAATTGACGAAGCTTCTTCGCGAGGGCCTGATGGGAACGGTACTCGCCGTCTTTGGACAGGTCTCCGCTGAGCAGGAGGATGTCGGGCTCTGTCTGCCGCACCTTTTGCAGCTGGGCATCCACCACTGCTTCGGACTCGTTGAACACTTTCTGGTCGCGGTTGAGGGCATGCTGATAATCTGCCGTCCCTTTGATCATGGTCTCGGGGATCATGTGGGTGTCCGACATGGAAATGACGCGCAGGTCACTGAGCGAGGACTTGCCGCTCTTCGTGTCTGCCGCGAAACTCATGGGCAGGGCGAGGGCCAGCGTCAGCGCCATCGTCAGAAGGACCGCCAGCAGCATCTTCCACTGTTTTCTCATGTCCTGTCTCCTCCTCTTCCAATACAAGTTGTGATGGATATAGTGTACCACTTCCCGGTACAGCTCGACAATTGCAGGATTCTTTTACATAAGACGCAAAAACCCCCGGGCGGTTTGCCCGGGGGAGGTTGACTCTGTATAGGTCGTCAGACCGCTTCGATCTCCTTGACGTTGATCTCCTGACCGCGCAGCAGGTACGTCTTGCCGGACTCGCAGAAGGGGCACTGGCGCCCGTACTTCACGGTGGCATAGGTCTTCCCGCAGTTCTCACAATAGGTGACGGCCGGGGTCTCGACGACGTTCAGCTTTGCCTCTGTCATGCATTCATGTTTCTTGACCGCCCAGTTCCAGACGTCATCGAGATAACTCGGGACCACACCGGACACTTCTCCCAGTTCCAGTGTGACAGACGACACGGTGGTCAGTTCGTTTTTCTCGACGACCTCTTCGACGTCGTCGATGATGTAAAACACGATACCCAGTTCATGCATGACTCAAAAAGCCCTTTCTTACAGTTCTTCGCCGGCAGCGAAAGCGGTGATGATCTTGGTGGCCGGTTTGTCGAGGACCGCGATGTTGGCAACGACGCCTTCCTTGGTGAACTCGCGCTGGCCGACACCGTAACCGGTGAGCTTGCGGACAGCCTTTTCGATCTTGACGCCGGCCTGGAGGTCGGCGAGGATGGATTTCAGCTCGTCTTCATATTTTTCCATGGTCATCTCAGCGTCGACGCCGGGGATGACATAGGCTTTCCGATCGTAATTGGTGACTTTGTCAAACGTCTTCTCTTCGTTGAACAGCGTGTTCTCGCCGGAACGGAGGATGGCGATCTTGCCGTCCTCGATGACGATGTCGCCCCAGAACGGGATCCAGCCGCTACCGTCGACGATGATAACGTTTTTCAGCATATTGGTCATAATGGTACCCTCCCAAATTAACTCACACAGCGCGGTTTTTACGATATGCGCTATTTTTACTTGTATATTATAACATGATATATTTAACGAACAAGGGAAAGTCCGACATTTTTTGGACGTCCGGTGTCAAAATAAACGTCCATTTTCCGTGCAAGTTGCACAAGCGTCACGGGGCCCGCCGCCGGCAGCAATCTTTATTTTTTCTTTGATTTCTCTGAACTTTAGATGGACATCTGCTATGATAGAGTGGTACCAGGTCAGACGGAACGACTTGACCAAAACGCGGAGGAAGAATATGTACACAGTTTTAGTTTGCGACGATGACAGAGCCATCCTCGAGTCCATCCGGATCTATCTGTCGGCAGAGGGCTACGATGTCCTGACGGCCACAGACGGATTGGAGGCGATCGACCTCCTGAAGGACCACGACGTGCACTGTCTCGTGCTCGACATCATGATGCCGCACATGGACGGCCTCACCGCCATGCTGAAGATCCGGGAGACGAGCAATGTGCCCGTCATCCTGCTCTCGGCAAAGTCCGAAGACACCGACAAGATCACCGGCCTCAGTTTCGGCGCGGACGACTACGTCACGAAGCCGTTCAATCCCCTTGAGCTGGTGGCACGGGTCAAATCCCAGGTGCGGCGGTATGCCAAGCTCGGCAGCATGGAGATCAGCGAACACGTGCTGGTCACCGGCGGCCTCGAGCTCGACACCGACAAAAAGCGCGTGACCGTGGACGGCGAAGAAGTCCGGCTCACGGCCCTCGAGTACCAGATCCTCGAATACCTCATGCGGAACATGGGACACGTCCTGTCGTCCGCGCAGATCTACGAAGCCGTCTGGAACGAGCCCGCGCTGTCGACCGAGAAAACTGTTACGGTACATATCCGCAACATCCGCGAAAAGATCGAGATCGATCCGAAAAATCCAAACTATTTAAAGGTGGTGTGGGGACTTGGATACAAAGTCGACAAAATTTAAATACACCAACATTTCGAAGGCGATCTGCCTTCTGTTAGCCACGCTCCTGTTCACTCTCGGCACGTGGTGTGCCGTGGAACTCGGCGTCGGCAGCCTCACTTACGGAGGCGACAAATACTTTTCCGGAGCCGCCGCTGCGGGAAAACAATCATTTACCGAAACGCCCGTGTTCGAACGCGTGCTTCGCGATGACGCCATTCATCTCCAGGAGCTGGCCTCCTACGATGAAGCCGGCTACGCCAAAGCGCTTGCCGGTCAGCAGAAAGCGACCGTGGAAGACGTCGTGGATCAGTACATCGCCCGGCAGAACGAAGTCAAATCCGACTATCCTGGGCGGGAGGACGACGCCAACGACGTACTCAGGGACGAGATCTTCGCCCGAAACCCGACGGTCTCCTTCACGTTCCACGAAAACGATTATGACCTCGACATCGACCTCGAGTACAAAAACATGGCTCTCTCGGAAAAAGATATCCGCCGGGAACTGAATCATCAGTACGACCGCTGGGAACGGGAGAGACTCGAGGCCTATCGCGACAGCACGGAGGCCGAAAAGACCTGGCTCAGCGAGAACACTTCGATCCACTACTATGTCCGCAGCGTGGACGGCAGCGTCTATACGAACCTGCCCGAAAAACCGACGCTCCGTGAAGTCGGCTCCAACCGGATCGCGGCCGTCAGAGAAGACGAGCATGCCCTTCTGCAGGGCATCGATTACCTGGAAGGCGAATCCGCCGACGTCCTCCTCCCCAACATTCCGGAGGGCGCGTCCGTCCGTTTCTGGATCGACGACCCGGCGGAAGCGGCAGCTGACCTCTCGCTCTCAGAAGCCATCTTCCAGGACACGGACGACTACGCGGCAGCCCATGAACTGTATGAGGCCATGAAGGACCGGCCCGCCGGCTGGATCCTGGCCATCATGATCTTCTGTTACCTTGCGAGCCTCGCCCTTCTCATCCGGTTCCTGCTCCTTGCGGGGCACGTGAACACCGACCACGGGGTCGAGACGCGGATCGCCGCGATCGACAAGGTCCCCGGCGATGTACATTTCCTCGTGTCCGCTGTCCTGTTCGGCCTCTGTCTGGGACTCCCCCTCGCCTGGATGATCGAATCGGCAGACGCGCTCAGCGTCTGGCACTGGCTCCCGCTCGGCGGCGCCCTGACGGCCGCGGGCTGCTTCCTGCTCTTCGCAGAATGGCTCGCCTCGGTCTGCCGGACCGTGAAGTCCGGACGCGGCTTCTGGAAGCACACGCTCATCGGCCGCCTGTTCCGCTGGTTCGGAACCAACGGCAGGTATATCGCGAAAAACTGGAAAGACGCCTGGGCCAATGCCCGGTACGTCCCGAAACAGCTTCCGAAACGCGCGGTGTTCTGGGTCATCGGCTATATGCTCATCAACCTGCTCCTCATCAACATGATGGTCAATCTGGCCGGTCCGGTCGATCTCCTGCTCCTGTTCCTTCTGATCGCCTTCAACATCTACGTCCTGGCACGTGCGGTACGCTACCTGCGCGGCCTCGATGAGATCATCGCCGCTTCCGGCGCGGACGCGGACCTGACCGTCAATGAGAGCAACCTGCCCGCCTCCCTCAAGACTCTCGCCGGGAACCTCACGGTCACCCGGGAGACCATGGACAAGGCGGTCGCCAAAGCGGTCCAGGAAGAGCGGACCCGTACCGAACTCATCACGAACGTCACGCACGACCTGAAAACGCCGCTCACTTCCCTCATCAACTACTCCGACCTCCTCGGCCGCAAAGCCGAAACGAAGGAGCTGGGCGATGAAGAGTCCGTTCAGTACATCGGCGTCATCCACGACCAGTCCGAGAAGCTGAAACACCTCATCGACGACCTGCTCGAAGCATCCAAAGTCTCGACCGGCAACGTCCAGCTGAACTGCACGACCCTGAACCTCACCGAACTGGCGGCGCAGGCCATCGCGGAGTTCACCCCCGAGATGGAGAAGAACGGCAACGAGATCATCTTCACCGGGCCGGACGGACGTCCGGTCACCGAAGAGCGGCCCGTCTATGCCGACGGACAGAAGACCTACCGCATCCTCGCGAACCTCCTGTCCAACGCGCAGAAGTATTCCGCGCCGAACACCCGGATCTACGCCACCCTTACGGACGGCGCCCCCGGAACGGACGGCCGGTCTCTCACGACCGTGTTCGAACTGAAGAACACGTCCGCGGCACCTCTGAACATCTCCGCGGAAGAACTGATGGAACGCTTCGTCCGCGGCGACCGCTCCCGCGGTGAGACCGACGGCAACGGCCTCGGCCTCTCGATCGCCAGAGACCTCGCCACTCTGATGGGCGGCGACCTGAAGCTCGACATCGACGGCGACCTCTTCAAGGCGACCGTCACCCTGCCGAAAGAAAACGCATAAGAAAACAGCACGCCGGTCCAACCCGGCGTGCTTTGTTATGCCTTCAGTTTGTTAGCATTGGTTGTTTTCTGCAGTAAAACTGGTATAATGGGTTGAAAGATTGAGCACAATTTATTTTAGAAAGCGAGAATGACCCCATGAGAAAAGCCATCGAAGAACGGTATTCCGTTCGCACCTTCGACCCGAAACCACTGAGCGCGGAAGACGCCGCGTTCCTCGCGCAGAGAGTGGCCGCGATCAACGCGGAGACCGGCCTGAACGCCGAGTTCCTGGAGGACGGCAGCAAAGCCTTCTCCGGATTCTCGAGCTCCTACGGCATGTTCCGCGGGGTCCGCTCCCTCGTCCTGCTGAAGGGCAGCGCGAATACGCCGGACCTCTTCGAAAAAGCCGGCTATTACGGCGAAGCGCTGGTCCTAGACCTCGTCGACCGTGGCCTCGGCACCTGCTGGGTCGGCGGCACGTTTGACAAGACGGCCCTGGAGATCCCCGCGGACGAGCAGTTCATCTGCCTGATCCTGGTCGGATACCCCGGGAAGATCGCGCTGAAAGACCGCATCCTTCTCGCCCGGCTGCATGAGCGCTATAAACCCATCTCCGAGCGCCTGACCGCTACGGAACCGGCGTCTCACACCATCCTCGCCGGCATGGAGGCGGTCCGTCTCGCGCCGAGCGCCGTCAACAGCCAGACCCCGCACTTCACTTACGACAACGGTCTCCTGACCGCGGCCGTGCCGGAAGACTCCACCTTCGGGCTCGTCGACCTCGGCATCGCCAAATGTCACTTCGTCGAAGAGGCCGGCGGCTCCTTCGAATTCGGCAGCGGCGGGCGCTGGCTCCCGTAAATCGCCCAACGGAATACAGAAAAAAGCCCGAGAGCTTCATGAGAAGTTCTCGGGCATTTTTTGTGTTTGATGCAACCGTCAGGCTGCGGTTCGACGTGTGCCGACAGAAGTTAGACCGTGTACTTCTTGTTGGACTGCTTGATGGCAGCCTGCGCAGCGGCAAGGCGTGCGATCGGGACACGGAACGGGGAGCAGGAGACGTAGTCGAGACCCAGCATGTTGCAGAACTCGACGGAAGTCGGGTCGCCGCCGTGCTCGCCGCAGATGCCGGCGTGCAGATCTTTGTTGGCGGGTCTGCCGAGGTCGAGGGCCATCTTCATGAGTTTGCCGACGCCGGACTGGTCGAGACGGGCAAACGGATCGTTCTCCATGATCTTGGCGTCGTAGTAGTCCGGGAAGAACTTCGCGGCGTCGTCACGGGAGAAACCGTAGGTCATCTGGGTGAGGTCGTTGGTGCCGAAGCAGAAGAAGTCTGCGTTGGCGGCGATCTCATCGGCGATGAGGCAGGCACGCGGGATCTCCATCATGGTGCCGACCTGATAGCTCATGTTGATGCCGGCCTTGGCGATCTCGGCGTTGGCCGTATCGATAACGATCTGCTTGACGAACAGGAGCTCTTTCGTGTCGCCGACCAGCGGGATCATGATCTCCGGCATGGGTTTCCAGCCGGGGTGCGATTTATTGATGGCGATGGCCGCGCGGATGACCGCTTTGGTCTGCATGACGGCGATCTCCGGATAGGAGACAGCCAGACGGCAGCCGCGGTGGCCCATCATCGGGTTGAACTCGTGGAGGCCCTGGATGAGAGCTTTGATCTCTTCCACGGTCTTGCCTTTGGCGTCCGCCAGCTTCTGGATGTCCTCTTCCTCCGTGGGAACGAACTCGTGGAGCGGCGGGTCGAGGAAGCGGATGGTGACAGGCGCACCTTCAAGAGCCTCGTACAGCTGCTCAAAGTCTCTCTGCTGCATCGGCAGGATCTTCTCGAGCGCTGCTTCTCTCTCTTCCTTGGTGGAGGAGCAGATCATCTCGCGGAAGGAGTCGATGCGGCCTTCGGAGAAGAACATGTGCTCGGTACGGCAGAGGCCGATGCCTTCTGCGCCGAGCTCACGGGCCTTACGGGCATCTTCCGGAGTGTCGGCATTGGTACGGACCTTCATGGTTCTGAAATCGTCCGCCCAGCGCATAAGGGTCTTGAAGTCCTCGTCTTCGATGGAACCGTCGAGAACGGGAAGAAGACCGTCGTAGATGTCGCCGGTGGAACCGTCGAAGGAGATGCAGTCGCCTTCTTTGTAGGTCTTGCCGCCGAGCTGGAAGGTCTTGTTCTCCTCATCCATGACGAGTTCGGAGCAGCCGGCGACACAGCAGGAACCCATGCCGCGGGCAACGACCGCTGCGTGAGAGGTCATACCGCCGCGGGCCGTCAGGATGCCCTGCGCAGCCTTCATGCCCTCGATGTCTTCGGGAGAGGTCTCGAGACGGACGAGAACGACTTTCTCGCCGCGGGCAGCCCATTCGACCGCGTCCTCTGCGGAGAAGACGACTTTACCGGCAGCAGCGCCGGGGGCAGCCGGAAGACCTTTGCCGATCTGGGTGGCACCCTTGACCGCTTCCTTGTCGAAGGAACCGTGAAGCAGGGTATCGAGGTTTCTCGGGTCGACCGCGAGGATGGCTCTCTCCTTGGAGATCTTACCCTCGCTGACGAGGTCGTGAGCGATCTTCAGCGCAGCCTTGGCGGTACGCTTACCGTTACGGGTCTGGAGCATATAGAGTTTCCCATCTTCGATGGTGAACTCCATGTCCTGCATGTCTCTGTAGTGGTTCTCGAGTTTATGGGCGATGCCGAGGAGCTGATCGTAGATCTCCGGCATGGTCTCTTTGATGGCGTCGATGTGCATCGGCGTACGGACACCGGCAACGACGTCTTCGCCCTGGGCGTTCATCAGACCTTCCGCGAAGAACTGGTTCTCACCGGTGGCGGGGTCACGGGTGAACGCGACACCGGAACCGGAGGTGTCACCCATGTTGCCGAAAGCCATCATCTGGACGTTGGCCGCGGTACCCCAGGAATACGGGATGTCGTTGTCACGTCTGTAAACGTTCGCACGGGGGTTGTCCCAGGAACGGAACACGGCCTTGACGGCTTCGAAGAGCTGGACTTTCGGGTCAGACGGGAATTCTTCGCCGATCTTGTTCTTGTACTCTTCCTTGAACTGGAAGGCGAGTTCCTTGAGGTCGTCGGCGTCGAGGTCGACGTCCTGGGTCACGCCCTTCTTCTCTTTCATGTCGTCGATGAGCTGTTCAAAATATTTCTTGCCGACTTCCATGACGACGTCGGAGAACATCTGGATGAAACGTCTGTAGCAGTCCCAGGCCCAGCGCGGGTTGCCGGACTTCTTGGCGAGGGTCTCGACGACTTCTTCGTTCAGACCGAGGTTCAGGATGGTGTCCATCATGCCGGGCATGGATGCACGGGCACCGGAACGAACGGAAACGAGAAGCGGGTTCTCTTTATCGCCAAACTTTTTGCCGGCGATCTTTTCCAGTTCGACGACTGCGTCCAGGATCTGGGCCTGGATGTCGTCGTTGATCTGACGGCCGTCTTCATAGTACTGGGTACAGGCTTCGGTGGAGACGGTAAAACCCTGGGGGACAGGAAGACCGAGGTTGGTCATCTCTGCAAGGTTTGCGCCTTTACCGCCGAGGATCTCACGCATGTTCGCGTTACCTTCGCTGAAAAGGTAAACATACTTCTTTGCCATAATGCTTTTCCCTCCGCAAAAAAATGAAATAGATGTTTGGATACAGCGTGGATTATAACATAGAGATTTCCTTATAACAAAGGGAAAACTATGACTTGATATAATTTCGTACAAGTTAGACAAAAACCCTGTGGGATGTCCACAGGGTTTGCATATTATTTAACGTTTAAACAGTGAAAAATATGTTTCACGCGGTCAGTTTGGCAGCCGGCCGAAGATCCGGGTGTATTCCCGCATGAGAACGGCCAGTTCCGCGTTTGCAGAACCGGGCTCCATCCGCCAGGTCCAGTTGCCGAGCGCGACGCCGGGAACGTTCATCCGGCAGGAGGAATCGAGGCCCTGCCAGTCCTGCATCTGGGCGATGAACAGGTTCGCGGGAGAGCCCATGCCGCCGCGGATGAAGGTGAGGTGTTCGCCCTCTTCCTTCGAGATGCCGAGGTACTCGCGGGCGACCGCTTTGTCCTCTTCCGGGACCTCGTCGTCATGGAGCCAGCCGACGACCGTGTCGTTGTCGTGCGTGCCGGTGTAGACGATGGAATTCTTCTTGCACCGGTGAGGCAGGTACTTGGAGTCGGCGTTCTTCGTGAACGCGAATTCGAGGATGTTCATGCCCGGGAACCCGGAGTCCTCGAGGAGCTGGTCGACGTCGGGGGTCAGGATGCCGAGGTCTTCGGCGATGAACTCCGTGCCGTAGAACCAGTCGCGGAGCACACGGAGCAGGCTCATGCCGGGGCCGTTGTGCCACTCGCCGTCTTTGGCGGTCTCCGCGTCGTAGGGGCAGGACCAGTAGGACGCGAACGCGCGGAAGTGGTCGAGCCGGAGGACGTCATACATCTTGACGGCGCCCTCGATGCGGCGGATCCACCAGCCGAAGCCGTCCTTGCGCATGGTGTCCCAGTCGTAGAGCGGGTTGCCCCAGAGCTGTCCGTCCTTCGAGAAGTAGTCGGGCGGGACGCCGGCGACCTTTTTCGGGATGTTCTCTTCGTCGAGCTGGAAGAACTGGGGTTCTCTCCAGATGTCGGCGGAGTCCGCCGCGACGTAGATCGGTAAATCGCCGATGATCTTGATGCCGAGTTTTTTCACGTACTCGCGCAGTTCGTTCCACTGCTTGAAGAACAGGTACTGCACGTAGGTGTAGTAGTTCACGCGGTCCGCGAGGAGGGTCCGGTACTTCTGGATGGCCTCCGGTTTGCGCAGGCGGATGTCCCGGTCTTTCCAGTCGATCCAGCTGACGCCTTCGTAGTACTCGCGCAGGGCCATGAACAGGGCGTAATCCGGCAGCCAGACGTTGTCGCCGACGAAGCGCTCGACGGCGGCGCGGTCCCGCTCGAAGCCCTTTTCAAACGCCTTCTGCAGGACGGTCTCCCGGTTCTCCTTCATGGCGACATAGTCGACATGAGCGGGGTCGTCGCCCCAGTCGAAGGACTCGACGTATTTCTTCGTGAGGAGCCCGTCTTCGATGAGGAGCTCGAGGTCGATGAGATAAGGGTTGCCGGCGAAGGTCGAGAAACTCGAATAGGGGCTGTCCCCGAGACCCGTCGGGCCCAGGGGAAGTACCTGCCAGTACTTCTGGCCGGCTTCTTTCAGAAAGTCCGCAAAAGCAAACGCCTCTTTGCCGAGGGTCCCGATGCCGTACTTCGACGGCAGGGACGTGACGGCCAGCAGGACTCCGCTGCTGCGTTCCATGGTCATTCCTCCGTTGCGTAAAACACGCGAAAAATCCTCTTTATTATACACAAAAAAGCGAAGATTTCCACCCGGCAGCGGGTTTTTGGCGGGCAAAGCGCTGCGCCGGAGGAACGATTCGTCAGTTAGTTGACGCTAACTATGGATTCATGTATAATCGTTTTGTCAAGTTAGCATTGGCAAACTACAGCTTTGGAAAAGGAGAAAACACTATGAGATCCAAACACCATCCGCTCCGCGCAGCGCTGACCGCGCTGGTGGCCATCGCCATGATGATGGTCATGGCCGTCCCGGCGTTCGCGGCGGCCCCCGCAAAGACACAGGCCCCCGCCGCCTCCCTGTTCGAGGGCGGGAACGGCACGGAAAAAGACCCCTATCAGATCAATACAGTGGCGCAGATGCTCGCCATCAATCTGGACCTGGGCGCCAGCTATGAGCTTGTCGGAGACATCGACTTCTCCGGCGTCGAAGCCTGGCTCCCCATCGGTTACTACAGCATCGACATCGAAGCCATGATGGCCGGCGAGGAGACCGTGCCGGAGGCGCTGTCCTTCCACGGCACCTTCAACGGTAACGGCTACACGCTCAAAAACCTGACGATCGCCGCCGACCTGATGGGCGCAGGCGTCTTCGGGTTCACCAGCGGCAATGCCAAACTGTACGATGTGAACCTGGAGAACATCCGCACGACATCCGTTCTCGTCGCGGGTTCGCTCATCGGCTGGGCCAGCGGTAAAACGATCCTCAACAACATTCACGCGACCAACGTCCACAACAGAGCCGCCGCCATGGCCGGATGCATCTGCGGCAGCTCCAACGGTGACGTCACCGTCAGGAATTGCACGGTCACCAACAGTTCTGCCACCAGCGGTATCTCCCAGCTCGGCAACTATACAGAGTCTGTGCTCGGTTACGGCCAGGCGGGCGGCATCATCGGCGGCGCCGATGGGACCTCTTTCGAAAACTGCAGAGTCAGGGACTTCAAGGCCATCGGCAAGATCGAAGGCAGTGACGGCTTCGGCGGCCTCGCCGGCTGCGCGAACGAGGCGAAGTACATCCGGAACTGCAGCGTCGAAAATGTGACCGTCAAAGTAAGCGCCGGGTCTGTCGGCTCCATCGGCGGCCTCGTCGGATTCACCGGCTCGGAAGCGGGCATCAAGAACGCTTCCAAAGTCACGAAGATCTCCGGTTGCTCCGTGAAGAACGTGAAGATCGTCACGGCTGACGCGGCCGAGCAGATCGGCGGTCTCGTCGGCGGCGGCACCTACCGCAGCGACGAGCAGGCACAGCCCTTCGCCTATGCCGTCTCGAACTGCTCCGTGATCAACGTCGCCATCAAGGGCGGCAAGTATGTCGGCGCAGTGGCCGGCTACCTGCCGGCGAACTCCTCCGTCCGTTCTGCGACTGTAAAGGGCGTCAAGTGGAACGGCAAAACCTTTACCAAAAAGGTCGGCGCCTCTGCCAAGACCGTTCCCTACACGCAGCTGACACAGTTCGGCGGCTCTCTGTAAAACCTTCCCGCACAAAAGCCGAAGGGTCCTTTGACTCTTCGGCTTTTGCTTGACAACAGCGGTCTTTTCGAATGAAAGGAGTATGACCATGGCAAAAAGGAAATCATATCCCGACTACAAAAACTGGATCCCCGAGTGGATGCGGATCGGGGCGGACGTTCTGGGCGTCATCGGCGTCGGCGTCTGTCTCTGGATGAACAAAATGTACTATACATTTTCCTATGACGGGAAACGGCAGCTGTCCCGGACCATCGTGGAGGGCACGGCGGACTATGTCACTCTGCCGGAAGGCGGCATCGGACTCGACGTCGGCTGCGGCTCCGGCGCCCTGACCATCGCCTGCGCGAAGAAGAACCCACAGGGCAGGATGGTCGGCATCGACCGCTGGGGCAAAGAGTATAAAGACTTCAGCAACGAACTCTGTGTCAGGAACGCGAAGGCAGAGGGCGTGGCGGATCGCGTGACGTTCCAAAAAGGAGACGCCATAAAACTGGACTTCCCGGACGAGACTTTCGACGCGGTCACGAGCAACTATGTCTATCATAACATCGCCGGCAAAGACAAGCAGGAACTCCTCCGGGAGACCTTGCGCGTACTGAAGAAAGGCGGCACGTTCGCCATCCACGACATCATGTCCCCGGCCCGCTACGGCGACATGGACGCTTTTCTCGCGGAACTCAAGGCAGAAGGTTACGAAGACGTGCAGCTCATCGACACCGCGAACGGGAAGTTCGTCGGGCGTGCCGAAGCACTCTTCATGGACCTCGCCGGTTCCAAACTGCTGGTCGGAACAAAGTAAGGAGAGGCCATCATGGGACTTTTTAAAAAATTCTTCAGCCAGACCCGCAAGCCGGAAGGGGTGCTGGGCAAACTGATGCTTGCCGGCATGAACTCCGGACATGCGGAACTTGCCGACTGGGGCATGACGGCCCTGCCGGAACTCGCCGTGGATAAAGCGCTCGACTGCGGATGCGGTGCAGGGCGGAATGCCGGTATGCTGGCAAACACCTACAAAACCGCATCTGTTACCGGCATCGACTACTCGGAAGAGTCTGTCAACGCCTCGCAGAAATACAATAAAAAGAACGACCGCGTCACCATCCTGCAGGGCGATGTATCTGCCCTCCCCTTCGACGCCGACACCTTCGACCTTGCCACGGCCTTCGAGACCATCTACTTCTGGCCGGGACTCGAAGCCTGCTTCTCGCAGGTGTATCGGGCTCTGAAACCCGGTGGCACGTTCCTCATCGTCAATGAGTCAGACGGTCTCGACAAGACAGCTCAGACCTTCCAGAAGATCATCGACGGGATGAACCTTTATACCGCCGAAGAGATCGAAGCCGCGCTGAAAGCCGCCGGGTTCGAGACGGTCACGGTCGAGCACCACAAGAAAAACCCGTGGATCGCCGTTGTGGCAAAGAAGGGCATTGCTCCCGCAAAGTCAGGCGGTGGCGTGAATGTGCAGGAGACGCTGCTCATCCCGCTGTTCGGGCGGAAAGTCTGCAGCGAGACCTACCCGGACCTCTTCAAAGATGAGTGGGCAGAGAAAGTGTGCAACGAGCTCGACTATGACTTTTCGGATCTCGAAAAGAAGTCGAAGTCCTTCGCGATGCAGTTCGGCGCCCTCGAAGTGGCGGCCCGGCAGACGGACCTCGCCCTGGAAGTCGAAGCGTATCTGAAGGACCACCCGAACGCAGCTGTCGTCAACCTGGGTTGCGGCCTCGACACCACTTTCTGGCGGGTCGATAACGGGCGCTGCAAGGGGTATAACCTGGACCTGCCGGAGGTCATCGCTGTGCGCGATAAACTGCTGCCGGCCAGAGAGCGGGAGCAGAACATCGCCTGTGACCTCAACGACTTCTCCTGGTTCGACAAGATCTCCTTCCACCCGGAAGACGGTGCGGTCTTCTATGCCGCCGGCGTCTTCTATTACTTCGCGATGGACGACATGAAGAAATTACTGTCTGCCATGGAGCAGCGCTTCCCCGGCGCGGTCATCGCGTTCGACGCCTGCAACAAGATCGGGGCGAAGGGCATGACGGCCACCTACCTGAAAGACGCAGGCCTCGAGGAGGTCCCGGTCCTCTTCAGCGTCAGCGATGCCAGAAAGGAACTGACACCCTGGTTCTCAAAAGGCTCGGTCATTTCGAGCAAAGGCTATATGACCGGCTACATGACGTACCCGAAGACGGTCAACCCGGTCTTCCGCTTCCTGGCAAAAGTCGGCGACTCGGTCGTGAAGATGCAGATCGTCCGCATCGCCTTCCCGAAAGCCATTTGAGGTCATTCAAGAAAAAGAGCTCTGCCGTTAAGCAGAGCTCTTTTGGTTTTCAATAAGATCCCATCCGCTTCTACGTCACATCGCCTGGATGCTGAGCGCGATGAGCAGCTGACCGAGATAATAGAGGATCAGATTCGTCGGGCGCATCCACGCCTTGCCGTCCTTCGTGAAGGTGTTGAAGATGAGGATGATGTCAGACGCCGTGAACAGGATGGCGCCGATCATGTAGAGGAGCGAGCCCGAGGTGCCCCGGGTGCGGAAAACTCCGACCGAGACGGCCGTCATGAGGACGACGGCACCGATGTAGACGACGCCGAAGATCTTGAACGCTTTCTCTGCCTCGACGGAAGTCAGGATCCAGTAGAGCAGCGCCGCTGCAACGACTACGCCGACGATGAGCCAGACCCAGACCTTGGCGGCCAGCGGGATGAGGGCCACGAGGTACAGGATGTGGCCGATGAGGAAGGCGAGGATGCCGCCGAGGAAGATCTTCTTCCCCGCTTTCTCCAGAACGAACCGGAGGTTGAGGCATACATCGCCGATGAGGCCGAAGATGAGGCCGGCGACGACCACTTTGGCAAAGGTCGGGATGGTGGCGATCGACAGACCGAGGAAGCCCAGCAGAACAAAGAGCAGGGACGCGGTCCCTTTCAGTACCACAGCGGGCACGTACTTTTTCTGCTGTTCGACCCAGATGAAGAGGATCTGAACGAGCAGGCCGATGTAGGCAAGATACATGTACGACATATTATTCCTCCTTCAGGAACGGTAATGTATGGGCGATGGCACGGTCTCCCTCGTCGTAGAGGAAGATGTGGCCGGAGCCCTCAAAGATGACGAACTCGGCATCCTTCAGGACTTTGGCCATGCGGTCGATCTGGTAGATCGGCATGGTCTTGTCCTCGGTGCCCCAGATGACCAGCGTGGGGATGTGCTGTCTGGCCATTTTTTTATATAATTTCGTGTCTTCTTTCGTCTTCAGGATGGTGTTCACGAGGCTCGACCAGGTGCCGTCGAGGTAGCCCTTGTACTGCATGGTGTAGGCGAGGTCCCGGACGAACTTGTCCTTGACGGCTTCGTCCTGATGGAGCAGCTCGTCTGTGGCACGGGCCAGGGTGGACTTCGGCATGACGAGTTTGAAGATGCGTTTCCCGATGACCGGCACCGTCGCCAGTTTCATGTAGATCGGCGGCTTGAAATTGTCCATGCCGGCCGGCGCATAGAAGACGATCTTTTGAACGAGGTCTGGCCATTTCGCGCAAAACGCGGCCACGATGGACCCGCCCATGGACGTGCCGAACACGATGAACGGTTCTTTCGGGATCAGTTCGTCGACCAGCTCTTTGAGCTGCTTCGCGAACAGTTCGGGCGTGTACTTTTCCTTCACCCGTTCTGAGAGCCCGCGGCCGAGGAGGTCGTAGCGGATGACCCGGTATCCCTCCGCCACCAGGGCGTCGAAAATATGGTCGTAGAGGAAGTACGGCGTGCTGTACCCGTGGACCAGCACCACCGGCGGTTTGGACGGGTCTCCCCCGTCTTTCATCTCATAGTGAGTGAACCCGCTCCCCAGGTCGGCATACTCTCCGGGCGCGTTCTCGCGCGCCTTTTTATCGAGCTTTTTCGTCTCGACCTGTTTGACGAGTTTCTTGAATTCTTTGTCTTTCATGTGCCGTTCCCCCTTTCATGCCCAGTATACCACAAAGGCGCTTGCGGGGATGTCTCCGCTTTGTTATAATGTTTGAGCCGTCGGGGTGTAGCGCAGTTTGGCTAGCGCATTTGCTTTGGGAGCAAAGGGTCGCGGGTTCGAATCCTGTCACCCCGACCAAAAGGAGAGAGTGCCATTTTGGCGCTCTCTTCTTTTTCGTGACAGGGTTCGAACCCCCGGGCCGGAGCGTCGAGAAAACAGTCCTGCGGACTGTTTTTAGCGACGGGAGTTGCGGCAGCAACTCGGGGCGGTTTCGCGAAGCGAAAACGCGTCGAATCCTGTCACCCCGACCATCAAAAAAAGAGCACCATTTGGTGCTCTTTTTTCGTTGGTTCAGATCTCCAGTGCCAGGTCGTAGGCGCTCCAGATCGCGGTCTTCAGGTTGCCGACCTTCGACGCGTCTCCGAGGAGATGGACGTGCTTGTCCTTCTTCTGCAGCGTCTTGTCCGGAACGTACCCGACCGACAGGACCACGGAGTCGCAGGGGATCTCCTGCTTTCCGTCCTTCGTCTGGATGACGACGCTGCCGTCTTTCACCTCCAGAAGCGTGCTCTCGAGGTACGTCGGCACCTTGTGGTACCGCATGAGGTCGCGCAGCATGTTGGAGTTCGCGGCGCATACGCCGACCGCTTTGACGAGGTCGTCGGTCATCTCCACGATGAACGGCTTCTTACCCTTGAGGGCAAGGTCGTACGCGATCTCGCAGCCCGTGAGGCCGCCGCCGATGACTGCGACCGTCTCGCCGACGGTTTTCGCGTCTGTCAGGTAGTCGATGGCGTCGATGCCCTTTTCGAACCCGGGGACCGGGAGCTTCCGGGGCAGGGCGCCGGTCGCGATGACGTACTCGTCCGCCTTCAGATCTTTCAGCGAGGTGACCGCCGTGTTCAGATGGACGTTGACCGACGACTTCTCCAGCTGTCTACGGTACCAGGCCAGCAGCTCCTTGTCCTTCTCCTTGAAGTCCGGCGCGGCCGCGGCGACGAACACACCGCCGAGGGTGCCGGTCTTCTCATAAAGGTCCACCTTGTGGCCCTTCTGAGCGAGCAGGATGGCGGCCTGCATGCCGGCGACGCCGCCGCCGATGACCGCCACGTTCTTTCCGCGGCGCACTTTCTTCATCGCGTATTTCTGTTCCTCAAAGGCTACCGGGTTCAGCGCGCAATGGCCCTGGGTCAGGATGTCCCGGGTGCCGATCACGGCGCCGGAATCTTTATAGTAAGAGATGGGGAGACAGGCGTTGTGGCAGGCGATACACGGACGGACGTCCTCTTCTCTGCCCTCTTTCAGCTTGGTCAGATACTCTCCGTCACAGAGGATCTGACGGCCGATCGCCACCGCGTCGATCTTCCCGGCTTTCACGGACGCCTCCGCCGCGTCGGGCTGCATGCGCCCGGCGACCAGGACCGGGATGTCCACGACTTCCGAGACCGCTTCCGCCTCCGCGAGGTTGCAGTTGAGAGGCATGTAGACCGGGGGATGTGCCCAGTACCAGGAGTCGTATGTGCCGTTGTCGCAGTTGAGTGCGTCGTAGCCGGCATCCTGCAGGTATTTCGCGGCTTTCAGACCCTCTTCGAGGTCGCGGCCGATCTCTGTGAACTCTTCGCCGGGGACCGCGCCGACCTTGAAGTCGATCGCCTTCGACGTGACGGAATAACGGAGCATGACCGGGTAGTCCTCTCCGCAGGCCTCTTTGATGGCCTTGACGACTTCCACCGCGAACCGGTAGCGGTTCTCAAAAGAGCCGCCGTACTCGTCAGTCCGGTGGTTCATGTAGGGCAAGGTGAACTGGTCCAGCAGGTACCCCTCGTGGACCGCGTGGACTTCGACGCCGTCGACGCCGATCTCCTTGCAGAGTTTGGCGGACTTCGCGTAGGCCTCCACGTAGGCTTTGATCTCCTCTTTCGTCACGGCACGGGTCTTCAGTTTCGGCGCCCAGACCATGGGCAGGTCGGCGTCCGGCGCCACCATGTTCTCGTTCAGGCGCAGCACCGGGTTGGCCAGCTTCTTGAGGACCGGGTTGGCCGCGACCGTCAGGGCCTGCGCCGGGATCGTGAAGTTCCGGCCCATGAATCCCGCTCCGAGCTGGAAGAAGATCTTCGAGCCGTTTTGATGGATGGCGTCGATGAGCGGCTTCGCCTGTTTGAAGACTTTGGGCGATTCATGGAGCCATCGGCCGAGCAGCATGGAATAGACCGGGATCATTCCGGGGATCAGCAGGCCAACTTCATTTTTGGACCGCTCCATGTAGTAGTCATATGCGCTTTTGTTGTACTGCGGAAGGAACATGTTTTCCACAATGTTGGTGCCTTCCATGGCGGGGACGACGAACCGGTTGCGGATCTCACAGTTCCCGATGGAAAACGGGGTAAACAGCGTTTTGTAGTTGTTTGACATGATTCTCGACCTCCTTCATTCCCATTATAGAAGAGTCTGCGCCGCAGAACCTCAACAAAAAACGGCGCCCTGTCAAATAAGGCGCCGTGGTCTGTATGGATTTTCGTTTCACCTGGGTCAGTGGATGTACCGCGCGTTGTACTCCGCGTTGATCTCGCGGATCTCCCGCTTGCCGTCGATGTAGTCCTGGTACATCTTGAAGGGGTCGCCCCCGCCGAGCCAGCAGGCCGTGCAGTTCTCGCACCCTCCGCCGCAGCTGAGGGAGTCTTTGATGATCTGTTCCCGCTCCTCGCGGGTCGTGTCTTTGATGAGGTATTTCACAGAGGTACCTCCTCACTCTTCTTTCAAAAAGACATACTCGTTGACGGTCGACCGCTCCGGGCAGAACCGGAAGTGCAGACCGTCATACGCTTTGATGCACTCCGGGTCCGTGATGTCCCGCTCCGCGAGGAACCGGACCATGTCTCCCCGGGCCATCTTTGCTAGGGTCCCCTTCGTGATGACCTTCTCGCGTCCTGTCTTCGGGTCTGTTTTCAACTCCCCGAACACGACGCTCAGACAGAAGTCGTCCGCCGTCAGGTACTTCTCCACACACTGGGAGTACTCCTTGGACGCAAGGTTCAGGACGAACCGGTCTTCGTTGCCGGTCTGGACTTCACGGTACAGTGAATCGCCCCAGAAGTCGTAGAGGGTGGCCTCCGGGAAGCCGAACGCCCCGACCTTCGCCTGCATCTCGAGACGGTAGGGCGTGACGCCGTCGAAGGGTTTCAGGACGCCGTAGAACCCGGACAGGATGCGCAGGTGCTCCTGGATGAAGTCGAGCGCTTTCCGGGAAAAGACGTCCGGTGCCATGTACCGGTACTGGATGCCCTCATACGAGAGGATGGCCGGCGTCAGGCGGGACAGCTCGTCGAGCGGCCCCATGACCGCGTAACGGTCGCAGTTGAGCTGCGCCAGTTTGTCGTTGCAGGACCAGAGCGCCTTGGCGTCTTCATAAGAGAGGCCTTTCAGCCAGTCCCGCAGCGCGTTCGTCCTGCCGAGAAACACCGGCAGTCCCAGAGCCGGGAAGTCGTCCCGCGCCTCGTTCATCTTTTTGGCGGGGGAAATGATGATGCGCATGCGCGCCTCGCTTTCTTACTCCAGTTCACCCAGCATCTGCGCCGGGTTGTCTTTTGCCTTGACCTTCTCGAACGCTTTGGCGATGACGCCCTCTTCGTCGATGAGATACGTGGTGCGCACGACGCCATAGGTCTTCTTGCCGTACATGTTCTTCTCGTGCCAGACGTCGTAGGCCTTGATGGCCTCGAGGTCCGGGTCCGCCAGGAGCGTGAACGGGAGTTCGTATTTCTCCTTGAACTTCTTGTGGGACGCGACCGAGTCCTTGCTGACGCCGACGATGACCGCGCCTTTTTCGCGGAACGCGGGCATCAGATCGCCAAACGCGCAGGCCTGTGCCGTGCACCCCGAGGTGTTGTCTCTCGGGTAGAAGTACAGGATGACCTTCTGCCCCCTGTACTCGTCGAGGGTATGGACCGTTCCGTTTTCATCCGGCAGTTCGAAGGCCGGTGCTTTGGTTCCGACAGCTAACATGTGGTTTGCCTCCTTTGGCGATCTACTCCCAGGTCTTCCAGACGTCCGGCTGGTAACCGAGCGTCGCCTGCTTCCCGTTGCGCACGACAGGCTGTTTCAGGACCTGCTGGTTTTCGAGGATCTTTTCGAGTTTCTGGTCAGGGACCAGGTATTTGATAAGGGTCAGGGTCTTCTGGTCCTTGCAGTTCTCGTCGATCATGGCGTCGACCCCGCCGACCACACGGGCCACGGACTCGAATTCCCCTTTGGACATGCCCTTCTGGGACAGGTCCACGAACTGGAACTTGATGCGGCGCTCCTGGAAAAACCGCTGTGCTTTGCGGGTATCGGCGGATTTCTTCGTACCAAAG